>JAFUYA010000028.1 GCA_017477025.1 Bacteroidales bacterium
CAATCTTTGGAAGGAATGATTTTCCTTAAAACCGTGTCCTTGCCTATACCTTGTTTCCCGATAAGCACTATAAAATATTGAAAATCGGGGTCATACATCGTTTTAGCAATCATTGCTCTGAACAGCATCTGCGACACTATCTGCGTATATGCACTGTCTTCCGCTCCCAAAAAGTCCTGAAAGAACGTTGTTGTGGGATCTTCTTTCTTGCATAACTTATTCAAATCCAGACTTTCCAAATATTCTTTGAACGGATTGAAACGATTCTCGTCCCAAATTATATCCATCGCTCTTTTTACGTTTCTTTCGTCCGTTATCCCGACCTTTTGCATGGCTGCCACCAAACGACTTTCGTCTGCAATGTCGAATACTTTTTGTTTCTTGTCCATCCATGGCAACTGCCTGCAAATCAACTTTTGAGAATTCATTTCGTTGTAACGGAACGTCCCTTTCATCTCATTGGAATTCAATAGATGCAATACGCTTTCAATGTTGTTTTTGAACAAAACTCCGTTAAGTTTTTCAAATAAATCTTCATTTTTCATGTTGAAGGTTGTCTTGTTTTCGTTTTCTGATTTAATAATTTCCGAATACATAATAATTAGAATTTTAATTTGTTATAAATTTTATTTAATGTTTTACTTTACTTGATTTTCTTCTTTTTTCACTTTTCTTTTTGCTTTACATGGCTTCGTTTTTTCAACTTTCTTACTGCAAAACTATCAGATTGTTATTTTTAATCCAATCCACGCACGCTTTCCAATCGTTGTTGAATTTGTGAATACAAAGCAACTGAAACTTATTGCAGGCTTTTCTGTCGTTTGCAGGGTCAAGGGTGTGAAAAGAACAGCATAAATCATTATTAATCAAAACCATACCGGCCGTTGATGAGGATTTGTAATAACGGTATCTTTTCTCGCCCGACTTTATATAGACGTCTTGAAGAAAATAACTCAAAACCTGCTCCCAAGTGTAATAATTATTGAACTTTTCTATTATAACCGACGCCCGAATATTCTCCTTACTTGTCTTTTCATGTTGGTTTTTCAATATTTTATAAGGAGTTTTCCATTCTTTCGCTTCATCCGTTTTCCGATTATTGCAATCCTCTTTCGTATTGTTGCAATTCATTTTCTGATTGTTGCAATCGGAGTGTAAATTATTACAATTTTCTTGTAAATTATTTACGTTATTGTTGTTATTTATTACGTCCGATTGTCTTTTCAGTCCCTTTGTATCAATCTTTTTCGGGTTGAACTTTTTACCTTGTATATACAGGTGATGAAACGGCATATTTCGTCTGACACAAGGCAGATACATAACCAAACTCCAAGAATGTGCAGAGTTATCCAAATTGATTTCTCCGACTTCCAACGGCGATATTTTACATTCATTTAACACTAAATTTGTATTTTCCAACAATTTATTTTGTAAGAAATGAAATGCAGAAGTGTAATGTTCCTGTGAGTAAATATTCTCGCTTAAAGGAAATACCAAGTGCATTTTCATCGTTTTACCGTCCGCCAAATGGTTGAACGAAGAGTAACCTATGCACTCCGTTTTCATCCTTTGTAAGCCCTCTTTCAGCCTTTGTCTGTCCTGCTCGAACAAACCGTCAATCTCTATTGTGATGCAGTTGCGGTATTCGATGTTATCCCTTCCTCTGGCTTTGTTTTTGTCTTTGAGTTTTCCGAAAATAACGCTCGAATGATAACCTTTGTATTCTCCTTTTTCGGAATGTGTCAATAACTTTACAAACTCTGTGTAAGGTATTTCCGATTCCTCTCCTTTGGCTTGCGGAGGATATTCCCAATATTGTTTCTTTTCGTTGAAACGTGCTGTGTTACTGCGTTTAAACAGCGTAAAAACTATTGTTTCCATAATTTTTTGAAATTAAATTTTTTGGTTTTATACTAAAAATGTCCCGACAAAATTAACAATAATTTTGTAAATATTACATAAGAATTGTAATATATTTGCAGAATTTTTTATTTTTCAGTCTTTTTAGCGTAATTTTTTTTGCTCTGTAATACAATAACTATGTAACCTTTGCGTTATTTTTGCGTAAAAAAGACTGAAAATAAGTGTAACCTTACAAATTATTGTTATATGGATAAGATGATGTATAAAGAAATGTTGGATGAATTGAGAAAAAACTATTCAATGAATTCCCTTGCCGATGCGTTAAATATCTCACGTGTATATCTTTACAGCGTTTTGAATGATCCCCGTCAGGCTTCTCAAACGCTTTTGGACAGAATAGAAAAAATTTACAACGATCCTTCCGTAATTCGTTCCTCCCGTACCGACAAAGAGCAGATGCAGGAGGAAATTCAGATACTGAAAGAAGAAATTGAGAAACTGAAAATCTCTCACAATGAAGAAGTTCAGTCCTTACAGATGACTATTAAGAATCTTAATCTGTTGATTGAGCAACTGCTGAAAAAATAATTCCCTTTTTACTTACACTTTTCCTTTGTTTTCCTTATCGTTTTTACTCATATAAGTTGAGTTATACGATGTTTATTCATTGAGTATCAATCTTTATTTATTAAATATCAATCTTTTACAAAGTGTTTTTGACCTTTGTACCTTCCTTTTTATATTCCTTTCGGAAATTACAGATTATTACACTTTATGTAATTTATATTACAAATTTTTGTAAGATATTTATTTATTAATTATCAATGATTTATAAACTTTTTCTGCACTTTTTTACAAAATTTTCTTACAAAAGTTTTGTAATGTTACAAAATTGTTGTAACTTTGCAAAAGAAATTAAAGCAAAAACAAAAACAATTAACGTCGATAAAGTATCGGCACATTTATTAACCAAAAAATTTAAAGTCTTATGATTCATTATGTTAAACAAAAACGTACCCTTTGGGTAAAAGGTGAGAAGGTGGAGAGATACAATGCACGTATTCTTCGTTCGGCAGATACTCCTCTGGACACTATTGCACAGGAGATTTCACACGCTACAAGTGTTTCTTATCCCGATGTTCTGGCTGCTTTGAAAGCCTTTGAGATTCACGTTTCCAACCATGTTTTGAACGGTTCGGCAGTGCGTTTCGGCACTTTGGGATCTTTTATCCCGACTCTGAGAACCAAAGCCGTTACGGAGTCCAAAGAAGTCAATGCAGACACTGTCAGAAGAGTTACCTGCCGTTTCTTCCCTTCCAAGGATTTCCGTCTGAAAATGAAGACGGCACAATTGGAATTCAAAGATTTGGACCTGATAAAACACGTGTAGTTTTATGTCCTTTCTGTTCTTTGTAGTTCTAACCTATTTGTTGCTGGGATTTTTGATTTGGATTATTCTTACATGACGCTTATATTTCTATACGTCAGATGATTACAAAAAAAGAAAATAACCTTTAACATCAAAATTCCTGCTTCCGTTACGGGACGTGATGCAAAATTATTGACCGTTGCGTCCCGTTTTTTTTAAGAAATACATTACCTTTGCAAATGTTTTACGAAGAGAAGTTTTTAATTGAACTAATACATTAAGTAACTATGGTAAAAAAACTGACATTAAGTATATTAGCATTTATAACTAAGGGTGAATTAATAGGAGAGAGCCGTATAAATACTTTTATTGATCATATTTTGTTTGACTCCCGCCGTCTTAACGGTGTGAAAGGCACTTGTTTTTTTGCTTTTCAATCCGCTTCCGATAACGGTATGCGATATTTGTCCGATTTGTACCGTAAGGGTGTCAGAATGTTTGTCGTAAATAAAACTCCTTCAATCATTTATCCCGATGCCTCCTATCTTGTTGTGGAAGATACTTTGAGGACTTTACAACTTTTGGCGTCCTCTTACCGCCGTCTTTTCAATTTGCCCGTATGCGGAATAACGGGTTCCAACGGTAAGACGATAGTCAAGGACTGGATTGTCAGATTGATTGAAAACGATAAGCAAATATGCTCAACCATAAAGAGTTACAACTCTCAAATAGGTGTTCCTTTGTGTGTTTATGAATTGAAAAATGATGACGATCTTGCTATATTTGAAGCAGGTATCTCCAAACCTGATGAAATGGACACTTTACGCTCTGTTATTCAGCCAAATATCGGTATTTTCACCAATATAGGCGATGCTCATCAAGTCAATTTCAGCAGTCGGGAAGAGAAAATTAACGAAAAACTCAAACTCTTTACCGATGTCAAAACGCTTATCTTTCATGATAGCGACGCTTTGCTCACTTCACTTATAGAATCTTTCGCAACATCCCACCAAATACGTCTTATTGCTTTCGGTAACAGGGATAACGGCGAATATATCAATCAAGGCTACTACTACAATACGGACTTTCTGCTGTCCTTTTTGACGATTCCGTTTTCGGACTCTGCAAGTATCGAAAACGCTTTGCTGGCTTATCTTTTTTGCAGGCTTGTCGGTATTGACAAAAAATGTTTGCAGAGCAGAATACGTAATTTGGAACAATTGGAATCAAGATTTGAAATCAAAAGCGGTATAAATAATTCGTTGATTGTCAATGATTCCTACTCCTGTGATTTGAAAAGTTTGGAGATTGCTTTGGATTTTCTCTCTTTTCAACCAAAAACCAACAAAATAATCATTCTTTCCGATATTCAACAAGTGTCTTCCAATAAGAAAGAACTTTATTCTCAAGTCAATAATCTTTTGATTAACAAGAGGGTAACTTCATTGATTGCAATAGGTCCTGACTTTTGTCAGAATCAATCAGAGATTACCGTATCGGATACTTCTTTCTTTCTGACGGTCAGGGACTTTCTTTTGCATTTGAAACGTAAGGACTTTGCCAATAAAGCCGTTTTGATTAAAGGTTCTGCCAAAATGGACTTTGATTTGATTAGTGAGAGTTTGTGTGACAAAAAACACAGATCAGTTTTGGAGATAAACCTCACTGCTTTAACGGATAACGTGCGTTATTTCAGACAAAAACTGTCCCCCTCTACACTGTTGATGGCAATGGTTAAAGCAGATTCTTACGGAACCGGTGCTTATCAAGTCGCTTATACCTTACAAAGTCAGCATTTGGCTGATTGTCTTGCAGTTGCCTTTGTGGATGAGGGAGTGGAATTAAGACAAAAAGGTATTACTCTGCCTGTTTTGGTGATGACTCCCGAAGGCGATAAGGATTTGTTTAAAGAATACGATTTATAGCCTGTTATTCACAACTTTACAGTTTGGGATAAATTCAAACAATCCTCACTTTCCGTCCATATTGCTTTGGATACGGGAATGCATCGTTTGGGATTTGAACCCAAGGATATGAATGCTTTGGCAAAAGAATTGAAAACATACTCTCAAATAAAGGTAAAAAGCGTATTTTCACATCTTTACGGTGCCGATGATCCGTCTTTGGACGCCTATACTTACTCTCAAATCCAAAGTTTTGAGAAAATGTCCTCCTTTATCTGCTCTTTGTTGCCTTACAAAGTGTTACGCCACCTTTGTAATTCGGCTGCAATCGTACGTTTTCCGCAAATCCATTACGATATGGTAAGATTGGGTATAGGAATGTACGGAATAGGTTGCAATTCTCTTTTGCAAAGTCATTTACGTAAGACTCACAGGTTGCGGAGCGTGATAACTCAAATACGTGAAATAGAAAAAGGCGAAGACGTGTCTTATTCCCGTAAATTCGTGTCCGACAAAAAGATGCGTATAGGCGTAGTGCCTATCGGTTATGCCGACGGTTTCTTACGTAAGGGCGGTAACGGCAATTTCAAAGTATGGATTAACGGTTCGCTTTGCAGTATTATCGGCAATGTTTGCATGGATATGTGTATGGTTGATTTGACTTCCACCGATGCCAAGGTTGGTGATACCGTTGTTTTCTTCGGTAACGAAAACCCTGTCGAACATATCTCTCAAAGTTTGCAAACCATTCCGTATGAAATCTTTACATCGGTTTCTGCCCGTATAAAACGGGTTTATTATCAAGAATAATTCTCTTCATCTTTACCATGACACAAACATTTTTCAACATATTACTGCGTCCGACGTCTTTAAAAGGTTCTCTATTGACCGTACTACCTAAAATGAACTCTTTAAAGGTTTCTCTATTAACCGAACTTCCTTGTTCAACGTCTTTAAAAGGTTCTCTATTGACCGTACTACCTAAAATGAACTCTTTAAAGGTTTCTCTATTAACCGAACTTACTTGTTCAACGTCTTTAAAAGGCTCGTTATTAACCTTATTAACCGATGGAAACTCTTTAAAGGTTTCTCTATTAACCGTATTACCGAATCCCAACTCTTTATTACCTGTTCCGAATTTTTCGGAAAAATCTTTATTGACTGAAAACGACCTTTTACAGACTGAAAATTAAGGAATTTTTTTTATGAATTTTTAAGAAATATCACTTTTTGACGGCAAATTATTAATAAAAAAACAATATTTTACAATGAAAACAACCCCCTTTGCGTATTCCCTTATCCGAAACGTTTCAGCGAAGTTTTTTCTTTTCTTTGCTTTCTTTGTTTTGCAAATGTTTTGCGGCTCTTTTTCCTTTTGTCAGAAGCCTTCTTCGGCACAACTTGCATGGCATGACACCGAACGTATTATGTTCGTTCATTGGGGCTGTGCCACTTGGCAACAAACGGAATACGATACCCGTGATTCCGCTTGGATAGCGGGAGATTTCCGCAAACGGATGAACCCACAACTTCTCAATACCGACCAATGGTGTCAGA
Source organism: Bacteroidales bacterium (assembly GCA_017477025.1). GTDB lineage: Bacteria > Bacteroidota > Bacteroidia > Bacteroidales > P3 > Scybalousia_A. The sequence continues at coordinate 6,694 of JAFUYA010000028.1, forward strand.
CGGCTATGCTTTGGGGTGCGGATATGATTATCTTTGTAGCCAAACATGCGGGCGGTTTCTGTTGGTGGCAAACCAATACTTCTTCATACGGGGTAAAGGAATTGGAATATAAATCGGGTAAGGCGGACGTGTTAAAGGATTTATCAGAATCCTGCAAAAAATACGACCTGAAATTAGGCGTTTATATCTACCCGGGTGATGATGCTTATACTGCAGGTATAGGCTCGGGAGGTATTTGTAAGGATACTTCACTTCAACCTGTTTACAACAAAATCTTCCGCCAACAACTTTCCGAAGTTCTCGGCAATTACGGACCTATAAGTGAAGTTTGGTTTGACGGTAATTGTAAGATATACGTTGATGATATACTTTGCCGTTACAAAGCCTGCCGTCATGACGTTGATGCACGTGCAGTTGTTTTTCAAGGCTCTCAGGCTACCGTCCGTTGGTCGGGTAATGAAGACGATATTGCTCCTTATCCTAATTGGTATTGCTTGGATTCTGTCGATTTACTTACAGGTTCCGCTACCGCTTTGGCTTCCGATCCTTTCGGTAACGCTTACGCTCCGATTGAAATAGACGTTCCTTTGCTTAAACACAATAATCACAAATGGTTTTGGGCTGAAAACACCGATCAATACTTATTGAGCGTTGAAGAGTTGATGAATATCTATTACAAATCCGTAGGTCGCGGCAGCGTTCTTTTGCTTAACTCAACTCCTGACACCAACGGTTTGATTCCTGCCTCTCATCTTAATATTTACAAGGCTTTCGGTAAGGAAATCAATAAACGTTTTTCCGATCCTCTTAATGATTTTGACGGCAAAGTCCTTACAACTTCTTATTCTTCCGATTCTTACAACAAGAAACAATATACCTATCGTATTGATTTGAAGAAAAACTCTCTTGTCAATCATATCGTTTTGGGTGAGGATTTGCCTTACGGTCAAAATGTCTTGAGTTATCGTATTGATGCCCTGCATAACGGCGTCAGTCGTACAGTTTGCAAAGGTACAAGTATAGGCAGTAAGCGTATAGAGTATTTTGATTCGGTTGTTGCCGATGCTTTTGAACTTGTTATCCTTTCTGCCAAAGACACTCCCCATATAAAAAATTTCGAAGCTTATAACGTCTGTACTGAATTGAAAGATTTACAACAGCAATCCTCCGTTCCTGCTCCCGTTCAGGTAGGTTATTGGGATAAAACCAATCTTAACGACAAGCAATATACTTCTTTTGATTTGGATCTTACACCTTACGCTTATCAAGTAGGGGAGTACGTTCTGTCTTTTAATCAACTTACTCGTGATTATACTTCCCCTTTGTCTTCTGCTTTGCAGTTCAAGGACGTTTCTTTGGAAATATATTCTTCGGTTTGTAATGATTGCGTTAAACAAATATCGGATAATCAATTTCTTATCACTAATTCGCAACAGACTTTAAAGGATTTCCCGATTAGATTTCACGTCAAAATCAAATCTTCGGGTGCTTTGTCAGCAGGAGAGATAACTTTAAGAAAAAATTCTTTCTTTTGATTCTTACGATACTAAGATTAAAAAAAACCGATAAGGTAATCGGATTGACAAATAATTAATCTTATAAATCAAATAAGGTAATCGAATTTCTTTCTTTTTTAATCCGATTACCTTATTCTTTAATTTTTTAATTGTTTTCTTACTCCGCCTGTCCTGTCTGCAATTTCCTATGGATTTTATTGTTTAAAACCTTATTTTATCGTGTAACTCCGTACACTTTTTCGTACAGCGTGTCTTTGATCAGTGAAAACTCCAAACTTTTATCACTGCTCATAATCCGCATTTCCACACTTGCTTTGCCTTTGTCATAAGGCGGTTGGACATATTTATTACTAAACATCGTAAAACCGTTCTTTTCATAGAATTTTACCCTTTTTATGCTTGTTTCGTCATCGGGTACATCCACTTCCAATACCAACGGCAACGAATATTCCTTACTTACCATTTCCAATACTTTGCTGCCGAATCCTTTGCTACGCAAACTCTCCAAGATTGCAAAATGTTCGATATACATAAAGCAATCAAAGTTCCACAAAGATATTATCCCTATGAAACTTTCTTTGTCTTTGATTGTAAAAAAATTGAATTTTTCCTTCTTTATGTTTGCCTTTATCTGCTGCCAATATCTTCTTTCGTCTTCAACAAACGCTCTTTCGTACAATTGCCTGCTTTCAGATGAGTTATCCTCTATAATTGAAACGAAATTCATTATAAATTCTGTCTTATTTGCTGAAAAAGATTCTATCTTTGCGGATATTTCCTGACTATTTCCTGCAAAAGATTTCTGGCTCTGAACAATTTGGCTTTTACACTTCCCAACGGCATCTGCAATGTTTGTGCTATTTCCTCGTAACTCATTTCTTCAAAATACCGCATCTCCACCAATCTTCTGTATGATGGTTTGAGTTTCTCTACAACCGAATGTATATAGGATTTTTGTTGCTCTTGAATCATATCCTCTTCGGGAGATGAGGACGTTATTATTATATTCTTTGCTTCCGTTACCGCATAATTCTCCTTACCATCCTGTTCTGCGTCCATGGACAACATCTGCATCTTTTGTTTTCTGAAAAAATCTATACAATTGTTTGTTGCAATACGGAACAACCATGTAGAGAAAGCAAAATCAGGTGTATAATCATCCAGATTTCTGAATGCTTTGGAAAACGCTTCTATGGTCAGATCGTCGGCGTCCCAAGTGTTCCGAGTCATCTTCAACAACATATAATACACCGGCTCACGATATATCTCCAACAACGATTCAAATGCCCTTTGATCGCCTTTGTCCCTTGCTCTTGCCACCAGTTCCCAATCTCTTTTAGCCTTGTCCGTCATAATCGTTACTATTTTTTGTTATCCCATCTGATTTTCTTCTCTTTCTTTCTGAAAAACAGCACCCGTACTCTTATCATGAAATTAAAGAAAAAGAAAAACATTTCAAATAACGGTGCAACCAACCATACTTTCCTTACATGCAGGTTCTTGGCAGAGGATTTGACCATCAATATTTGAACAATCCACATCAACAACGTTGCCACTGCTGCATATTGCCAAGGAAATCCGAAAATACATCCAACAATAATCAAGCCATAATACAAAAATCCGCTTAACGGATTGGAAGCCAACAATATTTTATACATTTTTTTCAATTGCTTTTTGGAAAGACTTTCGGCAAATTTTACCCTGACAAACGTACTGAAATCACTGTATTCAGGCAAATACATTCTGGCTTTACGATCATATACGATTTTCGTATTCTTCTTTTTGGCATGTTTTTGTACGAAATAATCCTCCTGATTGCAGTTGATACCGTATTGATTGATAAATCCTCCTTTTTTTATAAGCCATTGACGGTCATATATCATATTCCTTCCCGTCGAAGTATAGGCTTTTCCTGCAAGTGTAAAGGCAAACAGATTCATATAGGACATAACTTCATCAAAACGTATCAGTCTGCCCGTAAATCCTTTCTTAACCTTTCTTAACACCATTCCCGTAACGATTTTGGTATTCGGATAAATATTAACGGGATTCATCATCGTACTTATCCAATCATAACCCTTAGGCGTGCAACTGACGTCCGTTAAAAGGATTTTCTCGTATTTGGCACTTCTTATACCGATGGATAAAGAGAATTTGTAACTCTCGAATTTATTGTCGTTTTTACCCAGATTGACCACCGTAAGGTTAGGATAGTTTTGTTTCAATACATACAATACGAACTCCGTATCGTCATTGCTGTTCTCATTTACCACGACAACTTCAAACAACGGATAATCCTGTTCCAGAATGTGTAACAAACCGTCCTTTAAAGCCTCTGCATTGTTGTTGGTTACCATTACTACGCTGACACCTATCGGTTCGGTTTTCTCCAAATCCACCGTTTTTTTGTGTTTTCTTTCCTTTTTGAAATGAGCCGACAGCCTTCCGTATATGATAATCCAGTATAACAATCGGTATAACAGAAATATTCCTGCACAGATGACAATGATTAGTGTCAATACATCAAATTTGTAGTCCAAAAAATCTAACATAGTGTTCAAAATATTTTGCAAAAATATATCATTTATTCAGAAAAATTCCTTATCTTTGTAAAAAATTTCTTAAAAACATTTGTAAACACACACATTTTGATGAATTACGAACTTATTCATACTTCTTCCGACTGCAAAGCACGTGCAGGTCTGTTGAGAACTTCCCACGGAGATATTCCAACTCCTGTCTTTATGCCCGTAGGTACCGTAGGCAGCGTTAAAGGTATAGGAGTAAATACTCTGATCGATGATATTCATGCCAAAATCATTTTAGCAAATACTTACCATCTTTACTTACGCCCGGGTTGCGATATTATTCACAAGGCAGGAGGTATTCATAAATTTAATTCTTTCCCTCTTCCCATGCTTACCGACAGCGGCGGCTTTCAGGTTTATTCGTTAGGTAAGATTCGTAAGATTACTCCTCAAGGTTGTACTTTTCAATCTCATATTGACGGCTCCCGTCATGAATTTACTCCCGAAAAGGTTATTGACATTCAAAGACAAATAGGTGCCGATATTATTATGGCATTTGATGAATGCACACCTTATCCCTGTGATTATAAATATGCCAAAAACTCTCTTTATATAACTCATCATTGGTTGCAACGTTGCTTTGAAAGATTCTCTTCTTACGGACCTTTATACGGATATTCCCAATCTCTTTTCCCTATTGTTCAGGGCAGTGTTTATGAAGACTTACGCATTGAGTCTTGTCGTGAGGTCATCAAGTATAATGCCGACGGTTATGCCATAGGAGGCTTATCGGTAGGCGAACCTCATGAAGATATGTACCGTATAATCAATACCTGTACCGATATACTGCCTTATGACAAACCACGTTACCTTATGGGTGTGGGAACTCCTCAAAACATATTGGAAGGAATTGAAAGGGGAATAGATATGTTTGACTGTGTTATGCCTACCCGTAACGGACGTAATGCAATGCTTTTCACTTGGAAAGGGACTATGAATATGAGAAATAAGAAATGGGCTGATGATTTCTCACCGATAGATCCTGACGGTAAGAGTATTGTCGACAGATTATATACACGTGCTTACCTCCGTCATTTATTCGTTTCCGGCGAATTGCTTGCAATGCAGATTGCTTCCGTACATAATCTTGCTTTTTATTTGGATTTGGTTACAGTTGCCCGCAAACACATACTTGAGGGCGATTATAAACAATGGAAATCCACTGTTATTGACAAACTTTCCGTAAGACTTTAACCGCCATTACTTGATTATCGTCCATGAGCAAAGGTAACAGCCGTTTTTTCAATACTATCGATTGGTATATAACTAAGAAAATCTTCCTGACTTTCTTGGTTTCCATTGCGTTGTTGAGTTTTATTATAGTCATCTTTGATTTGAGTGCCAAACTTGATGATTTCATCGATCACAATGCTCCTATGAGTGCAGTATTGTTTGACTATTACCTTAACGTTATCCCGCATTACGTCAATATGTTCGGACATCTGTTCTTCTTTATCTCCGTTGTCTTCGTTACCAGCCGTCTTACTGCCCGTAGCGAAACCGTTGCCGTTCTTTGCGGCGGTATTCCTTTCAAAAGATTCCTTCGTCCGTTTATCACAGGCTCAGTTGTACTGGGTGTTTTCGGATTGTATCTTTCCAACTTCCTTTTACCGCAGGTTAATGTCAATATATACAACTTTGAACAACGCTATTATCGTGAAAAATTCAATAATGCTTTCGTTGATATTCACCTTCAAACCACCGATTCCACACAAGTCTATGTCCATCACTACAACAATCATACTCAACAGGGATATATGTTCACTCAGGAAACTTTTTGCGGTAATGTTGTCAAAGAAAAAATCTTTGCCGATGCCATTCAGTTCGATTCCGTCAATAAACAATGGAAAGTTTTTCGTTACAACATACGTACTATTGACGGTCGCAACGAACAACTCTCTTTTTGCGGGGACACCTTTTTGACGCTTAACGGTCTGTTGCCTAACGATTTCAATAAAATCCTGAAAACCGAACAACTTGACTTCAATCAACTCAATACCGCCATTGATCGTGAAACCATGAAGGGAACTTCTCTTGTCAGAGATTTGTATATCGAGAAATATCAACGTCTTTTTACACCTTTGTCCTACATCATTCTGACCGTTATAGCCGTATGTCTGTCCTGTAAAAAAACAAGAGGAGGAACAGGTCTTAATCTTGCTCTTGCAATAGGTTTGGCGTTCTCTCTTATACTGCTTATGAAAGTCTTTAATTCCCTTTCTACCAACGGCACACTTGCTCCCGTACTTGCTCCTTTGATACCTTTGACGTTGTATTCCCTTATTGCATTGTATCTTCTGAAAATAGCTCCCAAATAAGGCTGTATTCGTTTGTTTTTATTAACAATATTTGAATTTTTTTAATAAATCCGACACTGATCAGGGACATTTTTTGAGGGAATAATTTTTTGTAAATCATAACTATAAGAAAATAAATCGCTTTTTTTGAAAAAAATATTGGAAAATATTCGTTTATTTGAATAAATAATTATAATTTTGCGTTTGTAAAGCCTTTTGAGGTGAAAAGAAACTAACATTAAAGTATAAACAATAAAAAATCAAAGAAATATCATGGACGTTAAAAAAATCTTAGCTAACGTTGCAGAAAAAAATCCTGGACAGCCATTGTTCTTACAAGCTGTAACCGAGGTATTGGAAACGATTAAAGAATATGTTGACGAACATCCTCAATACGATGCTCACAAAATCATTGAAAGAATGGTAGAACCTGACCGTATCTATCAATTCAAAGTTGAATGGATGGACGATAAGGGAGAAATCCATGTAAACAGAGGATTCCGTGTACAGTTCAATAACGCTATAGGACCTTACAAAGGCGGTTTGCGTTTCCATCCTTCAGTAACATTGGATACTTTGAAATTCTTAGGTTTTGAACAGACATTTAAAAACTCTTTGACTACTTTGCCTATGGGCGGCGGTAAAGGTGGTTCGGATTTCGATCCTAAAGGAAAATCAGACACTGAAATAATGCACTTCTGCCAAGCTTTCATGACTGAATTGTTCAAATATATCGGACCGGACAGAGATGTTCCTGCAGGTGACATAGGTGTAGGCGGAAGAGAAATAGGTTATCTTTACGGAATGTACAAAAAACTTGCTTGTGAAAATACAGGTGTATTAACCGGAAAAGGTGCTCAATTCGGAGGTTCAATACTTCGTCCTGAAGCAACTGGTTACGGTGCAGTATATTTCGTTGAGAATATGTTGAAGATGAAGAAAGATACCATCAAGGGTAAGACCGTTTCTATTTCTGGTTTTGGTAATGTTGCTTGGGGTATTGCAAAGAAAGCTACTGAATTAGGTGCTAAGGTTGTTGCTTTGTCAGGTCCTGACGGATATATCTATGACGAAGAAGGTATGAACGCAAAGAAAATTGATTATATGCTTGAATTACGTGCATCCAACAACAACGTTGTTAAACCTTACGCTACTAAATTCAAAAAATCAAAATTCGTTGCAGGTAAAAAACCTTGGGAGGTTAAAGTTGATATAGCAATGTGTTCTGCAATTCAGAACGAATTGGATGACAAAGATGCTAAAACTCTTGTAAAGAACGGAGTTCAACTTGTATGTGAAGTTTCTAACATGGGATGTACTGCAAAAGCTATTGAAGTTTTACAGAAAGCAAAAGTTACATTTGCTCCTGGTAAAGCAGCTAACGCAGGTGGTGTAGGTGTATCAGGATTGGAAATGAGCCAGAATGCAGAACATCTTCCTTGGACAGCTGCAGAAGTTGATCAGAGATTGCATGCTATGATGGATTCTATCCACGAAAACTGCGTTAAATACGGTACTGAAAAAGACGGTTACATCAACTACGTTAAAGGTGCTAATATCGCAGGATTCATCAAAGTTGCCGATGCTATGATTCAGTTAGGCGTTTGCTAATCTTTGAATTAAATAATCAAAAAATCCCTCCTCCAACCACTGTGGGGGGGGGATTTTTTAATAGAAGATTTTTAATAGGATAGAGTTTTTCAGTTCCGATAAAAGGAGATTGGATTTTTTATACATAGGAATCTTTTTTTTGTAAGAAGAAAGTTTCTATCTTATACATAGAGCGTCTTTCTTATAAAAAGAATTTCTTTTTCTTTTTATAAAA
>JAFUYA010000029.1 GCA_017477025.1 Bacteroidales bacterium
GGAATGCCGGTGTAATCCATGTTTTCAGGAAGTCTGGTGTTTTCATGCCTTCTGTTCTTTTCGATGATCTCCATCTCGTGCCTGATGTAGCCCGCGTATATAAGATTCAAGAAACAATTTCGCGTTGTTTTACATCGAATTAATTCTCAACTCTGTCAGTTGCAAAGATATAAAAATTTTTAATATCCTACAAGATTTTTTTGTTTTTTAAAAACTTATTTATATCTTTGCAACAGATTTGATTTTGAAATCATAATAAATAAAAAGAAATACTATGTACAAACAGTTAATTTTAGCAATCAATCCCGGCAGTACTTCTACCAAAATTGCAGTATATGACGGTGAGAACAAATTGTTTGATAAGAATATAAAGCATCAGGCAGAAGAGTTAAGACATTTCGAGCATATTGCCGACCAATATGCATTCAGAAAAGAATTATGTCTGGCAGAAGTAAAAAATGCAGGATTTGATATCAAAGACTTCAAAATTATCATCGGTCGCGGCGGTCTAACGAAATCAACGCAAGGAGGTATTTGGGAAGTTACTCCTGCTATGATCCATGATTTGCAGATAGGTTATGCCGGACAACATGCTTGTAATCTGGGAGGGCTTATTGCTAATGAGATTGCAAAAGAAATAGGCGTTAAAGCCGTAATTGCCGATGCCGGAGTTACGGATGAAAGAGAAGAAATAGCAAAACTTTCCGGTCATCCTTTGATGCCGAGAAATTCTATCTTCCATTGTTTGAATCAAAAAGCAATTGCAAGACGCTATGCCAGAGAACACGGCAACGGAAAGAAATATGACGACCTTAACCTTATAGTAGTACATTTAGGAGGAGGTATTTCCGTAGGAGCACATTACAAAGGAAAAGTGATAGATGCCAACCAGGCTTTAGACGGCGATGGTCCTTTCTCCCCGGAGCGTAGCGGCAGTGTCCCGATGACAAAATTGATTTCGTTGTGTTTCAGTGGCAAATATACCGAGGCACAGATCAGAAAGATGATTGTCGGAGAGGGTGGTTTCGTTGCTTATTTAGGAACTAACGACGCTTTGACGGTTGAAATAAAAGCCAAGGAAGGAGATGAAAAATACGCTTTCATTCAATCTGCTATGGCGTACCAAGTAGCAAAAGAAGTAGGTTCTCAGGCAGCTGTACTGCACGGCAAAACAAAAACTATAGATGCCATCCTGATTACTGGAGGTATCGCCTACGGCAAACCGTTTGTTAAAGAATTGTCAGACCGTATTGATTGGATTGCCCCTATTTATGTATATCCAGGTGAAGACGAAATGGGTGCTTTGGCAATGAATGCAACAATGTATCTTAACGGTGAGTTGGAATTGCAACAATACGAATAACGGTATCAATACCTATTCACAAAAGTAAGTATAACGGCAGGGATTAAAGAATATTCCCTGCCGTTATCTTTTCTCTCTTATACGAATACAAGTATCGTAATAAATCATTTATTCTATTCCTAACTTAATCTAAATGATGCAATTAAAAAAGTGTGTGATTTCTGACAAAATCATTAAAAAAACGTAGAAAATCACACACTTTTTTACAAAAATCAGTGAAAAAAAATTCCGGTACTCTCCGAATAAACGCCGAATTAGAAATTACAACGTACCTTTATTGCATATTCCGGCATATCATACGGATTTTCTTTACTCAAACGTTTCACAAATTCCAATCCCAGTAAGGAAAAGATATGATCTATGCCGACTCCCACCTCAAAATACGGGTCATTATTTTTAGTAAACAATGCTTTGAAATTTATAAATTCATTAGGTCGAAACGCTTTCATAAAACTGATATTATCCAATAATACTCCTCCGAGATTTATCTGCGTGAAAGTCTGAACATATTCTTTAAACAATATTTCATAAGGAGAATAAAGATTGAAACCGAAAGTATTACTTACTGTGGTAGTCATACAATTTGGAGTAAAATACATGTATCGATTACTGATTCCGAAGATTTTTCCTCCCGTAACTTTAATATCCAAAGCCATAGGCATAAACAAAAACCTGTGTTGTGCGGAAAGCTCTATTTTATTGTAATCATTATCCTGCTTATAAGATTGAAGATTATAGGAATATGTAACCATTATTCGTGTAGGTAAAGAATAGAAACGTGAATTAAGTATATTCAACATATCACCTATTTTACGATTCGGTGAATAAGATAATTCAATACCTGCAGATTTATTAATATAATCATACCCGGGATCAAGCAACTCCAATACTTCTCCTGCATCATAAAGCAAATACGAGTCTATTTTCTGCCAATAAACAAACGGACGAAGGGCAAAATAGGATGGAAATTCCTGTAAAAAAGAGGCTGTCAATTGCTTTTTCCTCGCAAAATAGAATCTATCCCAAGAACCGAACGAAAAATAAGCAACATCATAATTAGGATATGAGGGAGAATATGTATTATCTTCCCATTGAACACTCAATGTCGAACATGGGAAAGAATAAACATCCGAAGGTTTCTTGGCAAAATTAAACGCTGCTCCGACCCCGTATTTAAACCTGTTGTCAGCGAATCCATAGGCTGCCATAGCACTAAGAGCCAATCTGTTTCGAAGAAATTTATTTTTGGCAAATGCCTTATTATTAGTTTCTGCACTCAAACGTAACCTCACTCCTTCAATGGGATTATTGGAAATCATATTGACAACGTTGGTCAGATTTATCGGACCGACAGGTA
>JAFUYA010000030.1 GCA_017477025.1 Bacteroidales bacterium
AGCATTAAATAACTGAAAACAAATATTTTAAAATAATTATTACATATTTTATTCTAAATTATTTCATCCTATATCAAGACAATTTGAAAATTTCCGAATTAAAATTTATTTTCTCACAAAAAAGAATAAACACATAATGCAAATTTCACTAAAATAGCGGATATTTCTTCTAAAATTCTTTATAACGTTCCGTATCTGAAAGAGTCGACAAATTAATTATCAATGAGGAATACCGTAACTTCATCAAGTCCTGTTGCCTTTAAGGATAAATATATCACAATGTACATGTCAATAAAAGAGATTCAAAATATCAGTACTAATCAACATTCAGCTTTTTACATTTTCACCACACGAAATTTGACGTAGTACTCCGAATTATAAAAAAAACGGCACGCAATTGTATAAAAAAACTGAAATTTTAAAACATATAGTGTAAAAAAAATAATATATTTGCAGATTGAAAATAACTCAAAATTTATACAAATATGACAGAAAAAATTCAAAAGTTAATTAACGACAGCCCGGCTGCTCGTTGGACGGCCTTGATTCTCATCGCATTGATGATGTTTTTCGGCTACATGTTCGTAGATCTAATGTCCCCGCTTCAAAGTATGATCGAAGCTGAAAGAGGATGGACTCCTACTGCATTCGGTACATATGCCGCAGGGGAATACATTCTAAACGTTTGCGGATTCCTTATTATAGCAGGAATTATTTTGGACAAATGCGGAATACGCTTTACAGGTACTTTGTCCGCATCTTTGATGTTCATCGGTGCTTGTATAAAATTCATGGCCGTAAGTGATTGGTTTCAAACGACAGGACTAAACACATGGCTAAACTCCTGGTGGATCGCAATGCCAGGCAGTGCAAAAATGGCAGCCTTAGGATTTATGATCTTCGGATGCGGTTGTGAAATGGCAGGCATCACTGTTTCCCGTGCTATTGCCAAATGGTTTGAAGGCAAAGAAATGGCTTTGGCCATGGGATTGGAAATGGCAATTGCCAGAGTCGGAGTATTTGCTATTTTCTCCATATCTCCTTGGATTGCAACTCATTTGGGACAATCTGTTTTCGGAAAACCTACAGTTGTCGCCTCTGTTGCATTCTGCACTTGCTTGCTTTTGATAGGTCTTATTTTCTTCCTTGTATTCTGTGTTATGGATAAGAAATTTGACAAACAACTTGCAGACAAGGCCGTTGCAGAAGGTTCAAGTGAAGAGGAATTCAAAGTAAGCGATATTGGTAAAATACTTTCTTCTCAAACATTCTGGGTTGTTGCTTTGCTATGTGTGCTTTACTATTCTGCAATATTCCCGTTCCAAAGATACGGAGCAAATATGTTACAGTGTAATATAGGAAATATGAGTCCGCAAGAGGCATCTAACATTTTCCGTTGGTTCCCCATAGGTGCTGCCGTTATTACGCCGTTCTTAGGAAATTTCCTTGACAGAAAAGGGAAAGGTGCTACAATGTTAATATTCGGAGCTTTACTCCTAATTATCTGCCACTTAGTATTTGCATTTTTACTTCCTGCTACTCACAGCAAAGTTCTGGCGTATGCAACCATTGTTGTTTTGGGTGTATCTTTTGCTTTGGTTCCTGCTGCTCTATGGCCGAGTGTTCCAAAAATTATGGACCCACGTTACTTAGGAAGTGCGTATTCCTTAATCTTCTGGGTGCAGAATGTAGGTTTATGCTTCGTTCCTGTCCTTATCGGCAGCGTTTTGGATTCTTCCAACGCAAATAACCCTGCCGTAATAGCAGCTAAACAGGCTAATGCCGAATTTATTCCTTACGATTATACAATGCCTTTGATCTTATTTGCAAGTTTCGGAGTTTTAGCATTGATAATTGCTTTATATCTTAAGATTATGGATTCTAAGAAACATTTAGGTCTTGAAGAACCGAATATTAAGAAATAAAGTCTTTGAGAATACAAAATAAAAAATTCTTATTTACAATAATATAAGAGAGTTTTTTAATAAAGAAAACTCTCTTTTTTATTTTTATCAAATTATTAAGTTATTTCACTGTAATCAAAATAATTATAGCAAATTTATTTACCGCAATTATTGACGGAAAATTCTGAACGAAAATACAAAAATAAAGAATCTGTATATCTAAATTTTCAAGATACTTCTTCAGATAAAAATTTTTATCAAATTCTCAATATGGTTAATTAATTAAATAATTGATATAATTCTCTAATTATAATTAATTTATAATTAACAAATATTTTTACTATTTTGTAACTTATTTTTGCCAACAGCGGTTTTCTTATCAAATTACCGAAATGTATAACTATCAATAAAACATTTAATTACATCTCTATACTATCATAGAATAGACTGTAATACATTCTATTCTACGTATTATAGCTTATCATCATAAATTAATTAAGAATCGGAAAGCGAAGAAATAATTAATCGGTAAACAATTAGAAAATAATTCCAACTGCTATCATCAAACTAATTACTTTCTTTAATGGAAATTATGATCTCTTCAAAACCTAATCCCTTCAAAATCTCCTCCAAACGATTTCGTCCCATTTGTTTTGCCTTATCAAGAATATTATTTGTCAAAGCATGAGTTTTAAGTTTTTTACGAGCTTCTGACTGAATACTTGTTATAAGCGACTGCGACCACTTGCCGTCTTCTTCATAAATCTCAAAATCGGAAGGATTAATTATTACATCAATAATTTTAACAGGCGGAACATTCATCTCAACAGTATCATTTCTGACAATAATATCTTCTTCTGAAACTTCTTTCAAATCAAATCCTGCTCTGACCTTACCTTTTGCCAACATGACCAATTCATCCTTACTCTTATCCAGAACTTTTGTACTTTTCTTTGCATAATGTAACACCATTTCTTCATAATAAGAGGCGGTAACAAATTCTCCCAACTTTTTTATCTCAACAATAACATTTTCGGTTTTGTCTATCTTCAATCCGATATTATCCTTAATTTTCTTCTTTCCCGTGCATTTAACAATAATAAAAATCATTATCGCTATAATGCATATAATCAATACTATACGACACGTCAAAGAAAGAATGTTATAATTTATTTTTTTCATTTTTCAAATAAAAATTAACCTGAACATTTTCAAATCCCAACTGCTTAAATGCAGATGTAAAAAATTCCACTGCATTTGCTTCAGCCTCTTGTAAAATACCCATATTTCCAACATCTTTCAATATATCCGCTTCTCCTTGTCTGACAAGTGCGTTGCGTTCTTCTGCAGTAAAATCTTTCCTCAACACTCCTACCCTTCGATACGCCAATTTAACTTTGTCGGGAGGTATGTTAATACTCTGTAATTCAGCATGAGGCAACGTAATAACAACAGATTTCTTCCCTTCATCAATTTGAATACTCTCCATACTGAAATTGTTTAAATCAACTCCGGCTTTCAGGTAGGCAGTACAAGTAAAAAGAATTTTTCTATCCCCTATTTTATACCAGGCATTATCATCCGCTTTTATTACCTTAGTAATCGTGTATTCTACCGTAGAAATTTCGGATTTTTCGCTCATCTGTTGTACTCGCATTTCTACTTTACCGCTTAAAGAATCATCAGTTTTTGAGCATGAAAATAAAAACAAACACGGAAGAATACTATACAATAATATATATACACATCTTTTTCTCATAATATTCAAAACTTCCCCAATGTGCAAAGATACAAAATTTTCAAACACTTTATACTTTCTATTAAAAAAAAGAATTCTGTTAAATTTTCTCACTGATTTCTGACGTTTTCTTTAAGAAAATCATCAAAATCTTTGAGAAAATCATCAAAATCTTTGAGAAAATTGCAAAAATCATAGTGTTTTTTTTTAATAATATATTACTCTATATTTCAAATACATAACAACAAAAAACTAATTTTATTTACAAAAAAAATCAAAAATATTTTGCAGGTATAAATTTTTGATGTAATTTTGCAAACGTTTTAGAAAGCACGCCTCCTTAGCTCAGTTGGTTAGAGCACATGACTGTTAATCATGGGGTCCTAGGTTCAAGTCCTAGAGGGGGCGCTTATTTTTTTGCCCTTTTGAGAACGTTTCCTGATTATTTCATTTAACTTTTGCAAATTGAATATTTCCATATCAATTGTTTTGCGTATATCTGTCAGTTAAAACCTGTTAGTCTATAGTTTGTTGCATACATCCGTAGATACTTTTTAATATTTCTGTAAACAACTGATAGAACGCATCTTACATCTTAACTTATCAAAAAGCAAAATATCAAAAAAGACAGAAAGCGACACAAAAAACTTCCTGTTTCCTGTAATTATCAGCTCCGTTTACAGTGTATTGCCCCACACTAAAAATAAAAAATACCATGTACCATAAAACATCAAATTCACCAATAGAGAAGGCATCTTTGATGAATGGAAACTCAATGGGGAAAATCTTATAAAACCCGTACTAAAAACTTTCACCGTTCATAAATAATCAATACAAAATTTGGCAAAACGGAAATTTTAGCGTAATTTTGCGTTTTGATTTTAACGTAAAGTATTAACCAAATTTAAAACAATAAAACAATGGCAATAAAAGGAGCAATTGTAGTTGATGAAGTAAAATGCAAAGGTTGCGGCGTTTGTGCTAGCGTTTGCCCTAAGCATGTTATTGCTTTGTCAAAAAATGTAAACACTAAGGGTTATAACTATGCGGAAATGATAAACGGTGATTGTATCGGTTGTGCATCATGTGCAATGGTTTGCCCTGACGGAGTAATAACGGTTTATAAAGCTAAGGTCTAACTAAAAACTAAAAAAAGAAATGGCAAAAGAGTTAAAATTAATGAAAGGTAACGAAGCGATTGCAGAAGCAGCGATTCGTTCCGGTTGCGACGGCTATTTCGGATACCCTATAACCCCGCAATCTGAAGTTATGGAACATCTTATGGCAGAAATGCCGTGGGAGAAAACAGGTATGGTAGTTTTGCAGGCCGAAAGTGAAGTTGCATCAATTAATATGGTATATGGCGGTGCTGCAACCGGTAAGAAAGTTATGACTTCTTCATCTTCACCAGGAATGTCTTTAATGCAGGAAGGTGTTACTTATTTAGCAGGAGCAGAACTTCCTTGTTTGTTGGTAAATGTTATGCGTGGTGGCCCTGGATTGGGAACTATTCAACCTTCTCAGGCTGACTATTTCCAAACAACTAAAGGCGGTGGTCACGGAGACTATCAACTTTACACTCTTGCACCTGCAAGCGTTCAGGAAATGTACGATTTCGTATTCAAAGCATGGGATATAGCATTTAAATATCGTAACCCTGTTATGATTTTGTCTGACGGTGCTATCGGACAAGTAATGGAGAAAGTTTATGTAGGCGATTACGTTCCTCGTTGGACTGACGAAGAAATTGCAAAGAACGCTCCTTGGGCAGCATTCGGAAAACCTGCATCAAGAGATCACAACATCATCACTTCTTTGGAATTGGATTCTGCAAAACAAGAACAGAACAACCATCGTTTCCAAGCAAAATATCGTGAAATGGAAAAGAACGATACTTTGTATGAAGAGATAATGTGCGACGATGCAGAATATGTATTTGTTGCTTACGGTTCTTGCGCTCGTATTGCACACAAAGCCGTACAGTTGGCAAGAGAAAAAGGAATAAAAGCAGGTTTGTTAAGACCTATTACCTTATTCCCGTTCCCGACTGCACCTATCAAAGCGTTGGCACAAAGAGTTAAAGGTATGCTTTCAGTAGAAATGTCAGCAGGTCAAATGGTACAAGATGTAAAACTTGCATCGGAGTTCAAATGTCCTGTAGAATATTTCGGACGTTACGGCGGTATTATTCCAACACCGCAGGAAGTTGTTGAAGCATTGGAAAACAAATTAATTAAAGGTTAATCAGGGTGGATTAGAATAATACAGGTTTCTTTTTTACCAAAAGAAAGTATGTATTAAATAAGACAGCCGAATTCTTAATAAGAAGAAAGTTATGTTTAACGAAGAAATAGTAAAACCGGAAAATCTTGTTTATAAGAAAACGAGTGTTCTTACCGATGCCGTTATGCACTACTGTCCGGGATGTCCTCACGGAACAATCCACAGAATAATAGCAGAGGTAATAGATGAAATGGGCATACAGGATAAAGCAATAGGTATTGCACCAGTTGGATGTTCTGTTTTGGCTTATAATTATTTTAACGTAGATTTTGTTGAAGCCGCTCACGGTAGAGCTCCTGCTTTGGCATCTGCAATTCAAAGACTTCACCCTAATCACCATACATTTACTTACCAAGGGGATGGCGACTTGGCTGCAATTGGTACTGCTGAAACTATTCACGCATGTAACCGTGGCGAAAACATCATCATCTTCTTTGTAAATAACGCTATCTATGGTATGACGGGTGGTCAGATGGCTCCTACTACACTTGTAGGTATGAAATCTGCTACTACTCCTTACGGACGTAGAGTTGATTTGAATGGTTGGCCATTGCAGATTACTGAATTGGTTGCTCAATTGCCTGGTACAGATTATGTAACTCGTCAAAGTGCATCTACTCCTGCCGATGTAAGAAAAGCAAAAGCCGCAGTAAGAAAAGCATTTGAAAATCAGGCTGCACACAGAGGTACTCAATTCGTTGAATTCGTTTCTACATGTAACAGCGGTTGGAAGATGACTCCTGTTGCTGCTAACGAATGGATGCGTCAGAATATGTTCCCTAAATATGTTTTGGGTGATATCAAATCCGACGGCGAAATAGTAAGAGAGTACAATCCTGCAGACAGCAAAGTTATCAGAGAATTAATTCCCGTTAAATAAATAACCCATAAAATAATTACGATAATGACAGAAGAAATAATAATAGCTGGTTTCGGAGGACAAGGAGTTTTATCTATGGGTAAAATACTTGCTTACTCGGGAGCAATGCAAGGAAAAGAAGTTAGCTGGATGCCGTCATACGGTCCTGAAATGCGTGGAGGTACTGCAAACGTATCGGTAATTATTTCCGATGAGAGAATATCTTCTCCTATTATCAGCCAAATTGATACGGCAATCATATTAAACCAGCAGTCTTTGGATA
>JAFUYA010000031.1 GCA_017477025.1 Bacteroidales bacterium
ATCATAACTATAACCGATTTTGTAATCGCCCCATTCCAAACCGAATAAAAATACTAATGCATCTCTGTTTGAAAATGCCATGGACTGACGGAACCAAACACCAAATATAAACGGACTCCAATCCAAATAAGCTCCGTAGTTTAAAGTATTAAACTTTCCTTGATGCTGGAAGATAATATTAGGAGATATTATAGGTTGTCCGAACAACGCATTTGTTCTCCTGGTATCTCTTCTCAAGTTGAAACGCATACCCGCATTTGCCGTAAATTTTATAGGCAATCTGTTATATGAGATAAAGCCTTCATCCGGACGCAACAAATTGACTGCAGCAATACCGGCATACCAATTCTCTGAGAAAATCAAAGCACCTGCTCCCACATCAAAATAAGTCTTTGAAGTATTGTCGGGTTCTTGTGCTATTGTATTCCTGTATATTTGTCCGTAACGAGTATCTATCATATCAGGGAAAATAAGTTCGTCCCAATCCAAAGCATGATTCGTTATATCTGCTTGTGCAGCAAGATTTAACGTTATATTATTTGTTAATCTGACTCTCAATGAATATATCAATTCTGCAGAATTCACTCTGTAAAAATCCGATTGCTTATCAGACATTAAATATACCCCTATACCTCCAGATATTGCATCAAAGTATTGGTCATAACTAACAGCAAAGGTCTTGAATGCTCCTAATGACGGCCATTGATCTCTATACGAAATTCCGACACGCGGACAAACGGCTGCACCGGCAAAAGCAGGGTTAGTATAAATCGGGTTAGCAAAAAATTGTGAAAAATGAGGATCCTGTGCCTTCACCTCCGACATATAAAACAAGGCAGTGCATGCCAACAATAAACAAAGTATTTTTCTTTTCATTATACTTAAAGGCATATTTACATTTTGCATACTAAATTCAATTTTCAAAGTGCAATATTACAAAAAAAATCTAACATATCACACAAAACATCACAAAAAGCGAAAAAAATCTTTCAATTTAAATTTCCGCAAAGTCAATTTCCGTTAATACTGTTATACTACTCGATAATGAAAAAAGTTTCATTTTATTATTTTTTTTTCAGCAGACAAACACTATATGCAGACACTCCTTCACTTCTGCCTGTGAATCCTAATTTTTCGGTTGTTGTCGCTTTTACGGTTATATCCTCAATGTCTAATTTAAGAATATCTGCAATCACAGCCTGCATTGAAGGAATAAACTTACCGATTTTAGGTGTCTGCAGACAAATTGTGGAATCAATATTCTCTATGCAATATCCCTTTGCAGATATTTTATCAAAAGTATCACGCAATAGTAATTTACTGTCTATTCCTCTGTATTTTTCATCATTGTCAGGGTATTGAAAACCTATGTCACGAAGATTAGCAGCTCCTAATAAGGAATCTATTATCGCATGAATCAAACAATCAGCATCCGAATGTCCTTCCGCACCGAACGGTGCATCTGTTATCTCCACACCACCCAAACAGAATTTAGTATTTTCTACTAAACGATGAACGTCATAACCGAATCCAACCTTAAATTTCATATTAAAAATAATATGTTAAACACTCAAGATAAAATGTCCGCTTTTTCATGAATTTTATTAATGATTTCTCCGAAATTTTTAATAAAAACGCTGAAAATCTCAATGATTTTTTCTTTAAAAAAAACACTCTACTTTTACGTATTCCGAAAGACTATTTTTCTTGATGCAAATCTTAAAAATCAAATGACAAAGAAACTCTCAAAGTATTTTTTAACGGATTATTATTATGGGATGCGGTAGGTACAAGATAAGAAATATCTATTCCAAGAGAGTTATATTTCAAGCCGAGTCCCATTGTCAAATACTGACGGTCACCTTTCTTTTTGTTTTCATAGAAATATCCCGCACGTACAGCCAATATATTGTTATACCAATATTCCGCTCCCAGTGAAAGATTACATTCTTTCAACTCTTCCGAAAATCCGTCCGGTGCATCATAAAAAGATTGAAAAGCACCTTGTAGAACACCGACATTATTCTCTTTACCGTAGACAACATTGCCTAAACTGTCTCGAACTGGTGTCGGTACTAACAATTTGTTTATATCCAACATAAAAGAGAATTTATTAAACTGATCCATACTATATGTGTAACGTCCGCCCAAACGAAGATTTGCCGGTAAGAAACTTGAAACCATATCATCATCCGAATATGAAATCTTATTTCCCAAATTTGAAATCTGAAGACCGAACGCCACCTGCTGCGGATTTGTAGCTGCGATATCCTTTTGATAATACAATCCTAAATCTGCTGCAACGGCATTTGCGGCATGTGTAGTTGTAGTACCTATGTTTTGTCCCTGAGTTAAATCGGAACGAATATACCTACCCGTTACAGATGCAGACAGATTATTGGACAATTTCATAGAATACGATATATCAAATGCAAATTCATTAGGATTATATGTTCCCAAAGCTTGTCCCTGTTCATCCTCAAACTGAATGTTGCCCAAAGAAAAATAAGTCAATGATGCACCGAGTGCACTCATTTCATTCAATTTATAATATCCTGACAAATATGCAAGATCAATATCTCCCACTATATCTCTAAGCCATGGTGAATATGTAAAAGAAACTGCTGTTTTTTTGTCTGCAAAAGCTAATTTGGCAGCATTCCAATGATTTGAATTAGCATCAGGAGTCGTTGCTGCTCCTATATCTCCCATCGAACCTGCTCTGGAGTCAGGTGCAATCAAGAGTAAAGGAACCCCTGTGGGAATTATTCTTGCTCCTTCCTGTCGTAAAACTTTAGACTGATAATCTTCTTCTATTGCAGGATTGGAATTTTGTGCGAAAGAAAGCAAAAACGTTGCACTCAATAACGATGCAATGATGATTTGTTTATTTATTTTCATAGTCAAATTATATTTATTTCAGCTTATTAAACGCTATATTGATTCATTTATTATTTTCAAAACGAAGTTTAGTCGTCAATCTAACATAATCATTTTATTTCCCCTTACAATCTTATCTCCCTCAACGGTAGAAAGAATGATAGTGTAAAAATATAATCCTTTTTGTACTTTAGCACCTCCTGAAGTGGTTCCATTCCAAATAACAGGACCCACTGTATAGTCTCCGATTTTGTCGCTTATATCAAATTCCGTAACTATAGCTCCATGTGAATTAAATATTTTTATATATGCAGAAATGACGGTTTGAGGTTGATTGTATCTCAATTCTATTGATGTCGTATTCTTGAACGGATTCGGATACGATATTGCTTCATATTCTTCGGAAGAAGAGTGTTTAACAATGAAGTTTATAGTACGTTCCGAAGAAAGATTATATATATTCCAAACTTTCAGATTCAAGGAATGTTCTCCTTGAGAAAGATTTTTGAACGGATAAGTAATGTATCCCACATTAGGATTACTTTTATCCGAAACATAATAATCGTTAAGTATAAACGTATTGGCAGCATTATCCAAGCGGGCAACTATATCATGTCCTAAACCTGATCCTACAGTATTAATAGGTACTGTATCATAGACTACGGCATACAATGCAGGATTTTCATCACATAATCCTCCGTTTACAAAATTTGTATCATTCAAATACAAACTAATATCCGGCCTTGAGAATTCATATTCGGTATTATTCGTATCTATACCTCCTAAAATAAATCCTGTACAATACCCTGCTGCATCAATACTGTCAGTTTGTGCGTAATAACTTAATTTACCATAGCCGTAATTGTATGCAATATCCTTAGGAACGGTGAATGTATGTGTAAAAATTCCGTTTACAACCTCTGCAGAACCTTTGTGTAATATATTGTTTTGCTGTTCAAATGCTAATTGTTCCTTGCTCAAATTATGATTGGAATTATTCAACATGTAGTAAACAGTCTTCTTATCATATAACGAAACTTGTATTCTTCCGTTAAAATCTTCCAAACGTTTTCCGTTCATATCCGTTATTTCTCCCTGTACGGTAACAGTTGATAATGCTCTTACAGTATCCGGATGATCAAAAATTCCATTCTCATTACAATATGAATTGTTTATTCTTAATGTACGTACATTATATTGAGGTAATGACAATCTCAATGCCGGATCACCGATAAATGTAATACTCCTCTCACTAACCTGCAATCCGCCTCCGTAATATCCGCTGTTTACCAAATTCTTTGCATGTTGCATCACTTGTCCGAAAGTAAGAGGTCTTCCGTCAGATTGTCTTTCCAATACATATTTAAACAAACTTCTGTTAATAGGATTATTTGATGATATTTTCCTCGCCGCGGCAATTAATCCTATCCCGGCTCCGTTTTTACTTGTTAGAATATACTCACCTGCTGATTGTTTATCCGCCAAATCAAACCTGTTAAATTCACAAGTTGAAGTAATCATCAAACAAAGTTTATCATAATTGTCCCAAGATGTAATATCAGTAATTGTAATAAGTCTTTCACTGGATAAATGATCCGGAGAGCCGTGTCCGAGATAGTTGAACAAAAGACAACCTTTTTTCATTCGA
Organism: Bacteroidales bacterium; assembly: GCA_017477025.1. Taxonomy (GTDB): domain Bacteria; phylum Bacteroidota; class Bacteroidia; order Bacteroidales; family P3; genus Scybalousia_A. The sequence goes on from JAFUYA010000031.1 coordinate 4,529, forward strand.
TCATTAACGGCATTTGACGCATCGGGATATGTGGAGCCCGAAGATGAATTATACTCCTTATATGCATCCTCATATACTTTCTGAACATTCAATCCCGGATTTGTCTCGTCTATTTGATAATAAATATTCTCGGCATTATCTCTAAAATACTTTTCATAATATTCATCCATGTCGTCACTTGTCAGCATGACGGCATTTCTCCAATCTCCATTGTCTTTTTTCAATATGTCAGATTTGGAAATGTACCTTTCACACTTATCAACAACAATATTTGCTGTAATAGTATCACCTACAGGGATTCTTCCTATTCCGACAAATAAAGAATCCCTGACATTATTCGTTGCATTATTACCTATTGCTGCAAGTACATCATCAGAAGTAAAATTATTATCACTTGCGGAATTGATAACGTCACTTTGATATGTAGGGACATAATTGTTGTCATAGTGCAAAATATTCTTATTATCAAATGTGCCGTCCCCGAAAAGAAGCACGTTCTTTGGATATTTTCCTTCAGTTTTATTATACATCATCCTGATAAATTCCCTGAAAGCCAGAAAATCTTTCGTTCCGGAAGAAAACTCGTTATAGACTTGCTGCAAACTCACAACTGCAACCGTGATATTATCATATTTCCTGTGAATCTGAGCCAAACGTTCTGCCTGATTGATAAACATAGGATGTGTAATTATAACAAAATCTGCCGTATCTATACCGTGAAGGTTCTGATTCAATACTGTATCCTCCAAAACAGGCGTAGGAAATGAGCTTCCTGACAAAACAATAATCTCTTTCAATGTATCGGAACAAATATTAACGGAAAGAACATTGTCTTTTAAAACACAATTGTCAATCATTCTTACATTCAATCTATCCGTTACATCCCATACCATGTAATTACTGGTTCTCACATTACTTATATCATATCTAACCTGTTCCTCGGATGCATCGGGAAGTGCAAAAAACTTTAAATATCCGTTATTAAAAACTAAATCCTTTGTATAATTGATAAGAATATAATCCAACCATCCTTCTGCAATGGGAATTTCTGAAACAAAATGCATATTAATACTATTGGAAACGGAATTAAGTTTCTTTTCCGCAGTCAGCATACCCATATGAGCAGTTTCCGCACTCGTTGAAGCCAAGATATTTACCTGCCCCAAACTTTCTCCATTCATACTGACATCGTAAAGACACGGTTTAGCACTATTAGCAAATAATCTGATCGCAACTTCTGCGGACTCATTCTTATTAACATTAGGCAAATTAACCGGTATTTGCAAGTCGGGAGCTGTAGGCAGGAACCTTTCTCCAAACCAATAACGTCCTGATTTTGCAAGATTATACAACTCTCGTTTATAAAACACGTAGTCTTTAGCAGTAGTACGTATTTCGAATGGCTGAGAATCGCTGTAGCGGACTTCAGAAATACGTTTTTTTTCTCCTATGTTCTTATCAAACGTGATAAAATATTTGGTTTCAGTTGCATAAGGATGGTACTTAAAAGAGAATTTACCACTATTGGTATCGTAAATTGTTTGAGTTGTAGCCTGTGCATAAAATAGAACGTACTTATCTTGCTTATTAACATAAATTGCATTTTCCTTTAAGTCGGAATACAAGTACTCGGTATTTTTTTCACTTATAGCCTTTCCTGTATTGCCGTATATGGACAAATTATCAAAATCAATATCTTCCTTTGCCACACCCAAGGAAACAAAATCATTATACGTCAATTTATATATCCCGTCCGAAGATATACTCACAGAATACCATACACCACTACTTAAAACGCTTTGTTGCGGATAATCTATAGTTTGAGAATATACTGAATATATAAAAAGCAAACAATAACCGAGTAATATGTATATACACTTTTTCATTTTTTTCAATTTTACCAAACACAATATAAAACAGAAAAAAACAAATTTTATTGTAATTAGATACAACAAATTTAATACCATACATTTTTAAATTTCTGCCAAATAGCGATAATGTTAATATATCAACAACTATTGTTTTATTCCCAAAAAACAATATACAAAATAACAAAAAAACAGATGCCAAAACTTATAAAAAGACAATTGCCTGTTTAGATTTTTCCATTGTTCCTTGTTTGTCAAAAAAAATATTCCTACCTTTGCAGTTCAAAAGACAAAATAATGCAACTATGGGTAGGTTATTGGCCATTGACTACGGAGAACAACGGGTCGGTTTAGCAGTCAGCGATAATAGTCAGGTTATAGCAACGAAACTGGCTACGGTTTCAACGTTGGAAATCTTTCCTTTTTTAGAAGGATATCTAAAAAAAGAAGACGTTGATCTGATTGTGGTAGGAAACCCTAAACAAATGGACAATACACCGAGTGAAGTTGCCGGAAAAGTCAAAGTATTCATTGATAACCTGTCTAATATATTTCCTGATAAAGATATTTACATGATAGATGAACGATATACCAGTAAAATGGCATCTCAAACAATAGCTAAAAGCGGACTCAAAAAGAAAAAACGGCAAGACAAAGGCTTGATTGATACTATTGCTGCCGTTTTGATTTTACAAGATTTTATGAAAATGTATCAAAACGGAATCAATATTCAACACGTATAATTCGCAATAAGTAAAATAATAATTTTTTTAATAGAAACGACAATGATACTTCCTATAGTAGGTTACGGCCATTCAATATTGAGAAAAAAAACTCAGGACATTACGAAGGATTATCCGCAAATTAAGGAATTGACGGAAAATATGTTTGAAACCATGTACAAAGCAAATGGTGTGGGGTTAGCTGCTCCTCAAGTTAATTTACCAATCAGCGTTTTAGTTATAGATACTGACGTATTCAAAGGGTCATATCCTGAAGGTGAGGGCTGGAAAATAGCAATGATTAATCCGGAGATAATAGAATCGTCATCAGATACTTGGGCTTTCGAAGAAGGATGTTTGTCCGTACCCGGTATTCATGAAGAGGTTTTACGTCCGAGGGAGGTCAAAGTAAGATATTTTGATACTGATTTTAATGAACATGAAGAAATTTTGTCAGGAATAAGAGCACGTGTTTTTCAACATGAGTTTGATCATCTGCAAGGCAAAGTTTTTGTGGAAAGGTTGTCCAATATCAAAAGAGCTTTTCTTAAGAAAAAGTTAAAAGATATAGAACAGAATAAAATCAGAACGGATTACAAAATGATTAAATAACAAATGAAAAAGAACACTTTCTTATACATCTTAAAGGTATTACTTGTTGTTATATCAGGATTGCTTTACATATCATGTTCGTCTCAAGAAGATAAACAATTGCAGAGACAGAAAGATATCAAAGCATACGCAGAGAAGATAAATTCCAATCCGATAGCGTTGACTGCATCTAATGCAGATACGTTAATATCTCTTTACGAAAGTTATATAAATGATTATCCTGATGACTCCATGAGTGAGTATTATCTTTTCCAAATGCACAACGTATATGCGGCAAAGAACCAATGCGATTCCGCTCTTTACTGTTTGAACAAGATAATCAAAGACTATCCGAAAGGAAAGAATGTCGGTGCGGCTTATTTCTTCAAAGGAGTTGTCTTAAATGATGTTTGTCTGAATAGGGATGAAAGCATCAAAGCATTTGAAGAATATATTAGACGTTATCCGAATAATCCTCATGTTGAGACAGCAAGACGAATAATGCAACTTGACACAATGAATAATCCTATTGATTTAATTAGTAACAGCAATGATTAGTAATTTGATATGCAATATTCTTGCATCAATATTGAGTTTGTTTTCTTTTAATAACGATAAAGATATGAAAACTTTTGAAAAAGATACTTACAGATTAAAAAGTGGAAAATATATTGAGATAACTTTTTACGGCCATGCTTCTCTGTGTATAGACTACAACGGTAAAACAATCTATGTTGATCCCGTATCCGAATATGCCGACTTTTCAAAAGAACGCAAAGCCGACATTCTTTTAGTTACTCATGAACACTATGATCATTTTGACAAGAAAGCCATTCATGACTTGACCAAGGAAAATACAACTTTCATTGCCAACCCGAACACGATCAATCTTTACGGAGAAGGAGTTGCTATCAGAAATTATGAAACTACGGACATCTCCGGTATTTCTATCAAAGCTTTCCCTGCTTATAACACGACTGAAGGCAGGGACAAATTTCATCCACAAGGAAGAGATAACGGTTATCTGATTACTATTGAAGAGTTCAGGATTTATGTTTCAGGTGATACGGAAATCATACATAACGAAGCTGAAATAAGAAATTGTGATATTCTTTTTTTAGCTGTCAACCAACCATACACAATGACAATTGATCAGGCTTCATACTTCGCGAACCAAATCCAACCTAAGTTTTTATACCCTTATCACACTACGGATACTGATATAACAAGATTGTATGAGGTGATGAAACAATATTCGTTTAAAACCATCATTCATTCTATGAAGTAAAAAAATTACTTCTTTTTTTTGGGAGTTATTCGGAAATATAGTAATTTTGCATTTGCATTTACGGTTCTTTTGCATAACGCAGAAGATTAAAAGGGAAACAGGTGAGAATCCTGTGCAGACCCGCTACTGTATTCTTCGCAAAAGACATTAGACAATATGCCACTGTGAGATACCATCTGGAGTGTATAACGGGAAGGCGTCTAATGTAAATGAAGTAAGTCAGGAGACCTGCCGGAAGTGTTTGTTTGTTAATTATCTTCGGGGAAAAGAGATAATAACATTGTTGTTTGTTATTTTTTTATTTTTTTGGTACTTTTCTTCGAAAGTAGTTAGCGATGTTTTAGTTGTATATTTTTTACAATTTTAATAAAACTAAAGACATGAAGAAAGGTATTTTTATTTTGTCAGCAGTACTGACAGCTTTTTCAGCAGTTGCTCAATTTGACGGTGATGGCGGCACACCTAATTCCAAAGCAATTGCTAAAGATGATGTTTCTATCACATCTTGGGCAAAAGGAATTGAATTGAGTCGTGATACTGTTGTTACATACGGTAAGGTTTATGATGCCATCGGCAAACCTTCGGATGATAACTTACGCGTAGTCAGTCTTGGTAACAAAGGTACGGCCTTAGTTACATTCGATCGTCCTATAGTTAATGATTTCGGAAATGATTTTGTTGTTTTTGAGAATGCTTTTGACTCAACATTCATGGAGTTGGCTTTTGTAGAGGTATCTTCGGACGGTAAGAATTTCTTCAGATTTCCGAGTGAATCTTCTGCAACGGAGGAAAAGGCTACACAAACAACATCTCATTATAAAAATCTTGCAGGTAAATATTCATATAAATACGGTGTGGGATTTGATTTAGATGATATTGAAGACAACGAGTTGTTGGATAAAAATAATATCCGTTTTGTACGTTTGGTTGACGTTGAAGGCGGAGTTGATAAAGATTCTAAAGGTAATGTTATATATGAATACGATGAAAAAGTTTATTTAGGTTCATCCGGATTTGATTTGGCCGGAATCGGTATTATCAACGGAGGACAGCCTTACAAAATAGCTGACTTCAATGATCTGCTTACGAAAGAAAATACATACGACATCCTTTCTGAACAAACAAGTGACGTCAGTGTTGCAGATGAAGATGATGACGAAGATATTCTTTATTACTACAAGAACTTTTATTCTAACGGTTTAGTATTCTCCGGCATTGGAGATATGTCTTGGGGAAGTATTAACCCTATCAGTTGGTTACCTTCCAACATTACAACCAATGTTGATTCATTAATCAATAAAGCAAGTGAGAACGGTCATAACGGTTATGATAAAACATTCTATACTGCCGCATCTTTATCAGGTGCTGACGGAGAAAACACTTATATGGTCGGATACTATTCCGAATGGAACGACACACCTTATACATACATTGAGCATGTAAGCGTATTTACAGACGATTCGACTGATTATTTTCCTCAGGGAGTTTATGTTAATCAATCGTTAAATAGCTATCGTTGGGCTAACGATGATGCCAATGCAACAAATAACGGAGAAAAAGGATGGTTTAAACTAATTGCGACAGGATTCAATGCAGACGGAGATACGACCGGGACATCGGAAATCTATTTGATTGATAATAGAGAGTCATCATACATAGGTAATAGAACTGACTGGAGATATTTGGATTTAACTCCTCTCGGAAAAGTTAATAAAGTACATTTCTCCATGGCCTCCAACTGGGCATCGGGTTGGGGTATGAATATTGCATCATACGTATTGACGGATAATTTCTCATACACTAACGATGAGATTAAAAAAGTTATACCCGTAGTTGAAGAAGTTACTGCATGTGATTCCTATACAATGAAAGGTCATACATTTACCGAATCAGGCATATACAGTCTGTACGATACAATACTTAACCTAACTATTACTACTTCTTATTATGACACAATTGAAGTTGAATTATCTCCTGAAAATCCTACATACGAGTTTGACGGAGTAACTTACAGTGAGCCTCAGGAAGTGGTAATAGAAAAGCAAACTGAAGCCGGATGCGATTCTGTTATAGTATTGAAGATTTCCGTTAAGAATATATTAGATGATATATCAGATAATCAAATATCAATTTACCCGAATCCCGCAACAACAAATGTTTTTGTTGCATCAACAATAGGATCCGTTATAGAAATTGCAGATATAAGCGGCAAAAATGTTTTGACTGCAACTGCAACAAAAGAGATAACGGAAATAAATAATCTTAACAAGGGTGTATATTTCGTTACCATCACAACGAAAACAAACAGAATAACGAAAAAACTCATAATAAAATAGGGTTCTATAGGTGTTTTTTATTTCAAGTACTTTCTTCTTCGGAAGAGAGTACTTTTTTTTTGCAATAATATCTGATACAAAAAGAAAAACACTTCTGATTTATCCGAATCATTTTTAAGAAGAGTTTTCCCAAAAAACAATAAATTCATAAAAAATAATCCTCCCTTATTCCGTAGTTCAAAAAATTCAGAGTATAAAATATTGCTTTTATAACCTTTGTTTATAAAATAGTTTCGTAAATTTGCACACTACAAATCTATTATGAATAATATACGATGAAAAAGAAAGCACTTATCACCGGTATAACCGGACAGGACGGTAGTTTTCTGGCAGAATTCCTGATTGACAAAGGATATGAAGTACATGGTATTCTAAGACGATCCTCCTCTTTTAATACTGCAAGAATAGAACATCTTTATTTTGACAAGTGGATAATAGATACTAAAAAATCCCGTATGATAGAATTACATTGGGGAGATATGACCGATTCTTCTTCCCTGGTCAGAATTATCAATGTCGTAAAACCTGACGAAATATATAATCTGGCTGCACAGTCCCATGTCAAAGTTTCGTTTGATGTACCGGAATACACGGCAGAGGATGATGCTTTGGGGGTGTTACGCTTACTTGAGGCTGTAAGAATATGCGGTTTGGATAAATCATGCAGAATATATCAGGCCTCTACATCGGAATTGTTCGGATTGGTGCAGGAATGCCCGCAAAAAGAAACTACACCGTTTTACCCTCGCAGTCCTTACGGAGTGGCTAAGTTATACGCCTATTGGATAATCAGAAATTACAGAGAAAGTTACGGAATGTTTGCCGTCAATGGCATATTATTCAACCATGAAAGCGAACGCAGAGGAGAAACTTTTGTTACAAGGAAAATAACTCTTGCGGCTGCCAGAATATCACAAGGCTATCAAGACAAGTTGTATTTGGGAAACTTGGATGCATTGCGTGATTGGGGATACGCAAAAGATTATGTTGAATGTATGTGGTTAATGTTGCAACAGGACACTCCCGAGGATTTTGTCATTGCAACGGGAGAACAACATTCAGTACGAGAATTTTGTTTGTCGGCATTTAAATATGCAGGAATAAACTTAAGGTTTGAAGGTAAAGGTATTGACGAAAAAGGCATTGACACTGAAACGGGGAAAGTATTAATTGAGATTGATAAAAAGTATTTTCGACCTGCCGAAGTTGAGAGTCTGTTGGGAGATCCGTCAAAAGCAAAAAATGTTTTAGGATGGAATCCTAAAACAACTTCATTTGAAGAATTAATCAGTATTATGGTGAAACATGATATGGATTATGTAAAAAAACTTCATAATAAAATATAAACGATGAATAAAGATTCTAAGATATATGTGGCAGGTCATAACGGCATGGTAGGTTCTGCGATATTGAGATGTTTGAAAAAGCAGGAATATACTAATATTATAGTGAAAACTCATTCGGAGTTGGATCTTACACAACAATCCGAAACGGAAAGGTTTTTCAGAGCATACAAACCTGAATATGTTTTTCTTGCTGCTGCAAAAGTAGGAGGAATTATTGCAAACAGAGATTATCCTGCTGATTTTATGTATGAAAACATGATCTTAGAAATGAATGTTATTCATTCTGCATGGAAAAACGGTTGTAAGAAATTAGAATTCTTAGGTTCATCATGCATATACCCGCGTTTGGCTCCGCAACCTATAAAAGAAAACGCACTTCTGACTTCAGAATTGGAACAAACCAATGAAGCTTATGCACTGGCTAAAATATCAGGATTAAAATACTGCGAATATTTGAACAAACAATACTCAACGGATTTTATAAGCGTTATGCCTACCAATTTATACGGGATAAACGATAATTACCATCCTGAACATTCTCATGTTCTCCCTGCCTTAATTCTTAAATTTCATCAAGCGAAAGAAAAGAATCTGCCAAGCGTTACATGTTGGGGCGACGGCAGTGCTTTAAGAGAATTTATGTATGCCGATGACCTCGCTGATTTGTGTGTATTCTTGATGAATAATTATTCAGGCAACGAACCCGTAAATGCAGGTACGGGGAAAGAAATATCAATTAAAGATTTAGCCTGTTTAGTTGCGGATATCATAGGTTTTAAAGGAGATATAATATGGGACACTTCCAAACCGAACGGAACTCCGAGAAAACTATTAGATATAACCAAGTCCGCAGATTTAGGATGGACTTACAAAACTGAACTTAAAGACGGAATAAAATCTGCATATAACGATTTCTTGAACAGATTCGGCAGTAAATAATCGCAACAATGAAACCACATTTGTATCAAAAGAAAATCCGTACGAATATACAGTTTCCATATTGCACTTAAACCCGAACCATATTCAGAAGTTATTGAAACACACCACGGGAGAATATTGATAATAACGCTTATGCACATTAACTATTAATTATTATTCATATCAATTTTCCGCTAATAAAGTAAGATTAGAGTAAGTTTCGGAACTATTTTTATTTACCAGTAAAAAAAAGTGCGTGATTTCAGACAAAATCATTAAGATTTCTGCAGTTTTCTTAATGATTTTGTCTGAAATCACGCACTTTTTTTGATTAACAATAAATATTGAAATTCAATGAATTATATATTAGTCATTATATAATAATTTCGACTCTGACTCCATACTCATATTATCTTTTTTTACAAAAAATCTTGTATAAAAAGAAGGACAATATTTCCCGTAAACATATTTTCTGCCACTATTTCAGCTACTGCCTGCAAACTAATATTATCTTTTAACATCTGCTTTCTGCTATAATTTTACATTGTCCGATTATTTTTCATACAAAGTACTCTCTATTCATAGAAGTTTTATTAATTTTGTAATCTGATATTAATAAAAGTATAAAAAACAATGAAAAAGAATTACATTTTATCCCTACTGTCGGGATTATTGATATGCCAAATAGTCATGGCACAACAAACAAGTGATAAAGTTTCTTTAAAAGCCCTGAGTGCAACCGTAGAAGTAGTAGGAAGAGGTGAAACTGAAGTTTCAGAAACCAGTGACGGTATAATGCATTCCGTTACCGTAAGAATAACACCGAGTGAAACAACGCAGAAAACCGCTGCTCTCTGCATGCAGGAAGGTGAAATGGAAGGTTATTACGGAGCAGGTTATACTCCGCTTGAAATGTTTAATCTTTACGATCAGGCATACACAGCACAAAAAGGCGGTTCTATGTTCAAAGAAGGTACTTATGATACCGTATTCTACAACTTGTGGGATTCGTGTGCTTTTGTAATTTGGGTATGTTGCGTAAGCGGAAGTGATACTAATATTATATCGCAACCGATTCCTTCTTACAACGAATCTTCGTTGAGTATGATTGACGTTAAGTGTGAGATTTATCCTAACCCTGTTGCAAAACAATTGAATGTAGTAACATCAAACAATATTGAAGTTGCAGAATTAGTAAACAGTTTGGGACAAACTGTTTATCGTCGGAGTTTAAATTCAACGCATACAAGTATTGACGTGTCGGATTTTGAAAAAGGTGTTTATTTCTTAAGACTGAAAAACAATAAGAATACAATCCTGAAAAAGATCTTAATAAAATAACGGAATAATACTTGTTTTCCATTATTCATTATTTCACTTACTTTCATTGCTAAGTAGATTAATAACCAGGGAAACGGAAACAGTCATACCGAAAACAATGCCTGTCGGCTGTAGTGAAAAATAATACATGTGCATTGTTTAATTATAACGGTTATATTGTATAAAACACTGACTGTTTCCGTTTCTTGTTTTTATGTTTAGTATTACACGGATGTCCTGATATAATATATTAGGTATTCAATAACTGAATTACTTCTCGTGTTCAGTCAATTCCATCGGATAATCTTCGTAAATTTCAAAACTATAATAGCATTACTTTTTCTTATTACGGCATATTATCACACATCTTTTTATTCAATACCCTATTCTCGCCATTATATTTATCATTTATACTTTGAATAATGTACTATCATAATGATAAAGAAACTTTACTATTATTTTACATCGCCTTATATTGAGCAATAGGATTGTGAAAACACGGAATAATCGTTTAATATAATTTTAATGTTATCCGAATAAAAAAATTTCTGTTGTAATCTTTATTTAATAAGAAAAAACTTCCACGTAATCGGAATTGATTCCTTTTCTCTGTATAATGACATCAGTCCTTACTGCACAATAAACAATATCGTTGCAAGAAATTGCCTCAATATTACAAAAAAAGGAGCAAAGCACTCCGATATGTACTCTGCTCCTTATATTAAATATAAAATTCTCTGCTTATTTCTCGTCAGAACAAATGTTAGCACATATCCATTCACGATTCATTCGTGCAATATTCGTTCTCTTCAATTGTTTAGGACATTCCGCCTCACAAGCAAATGTATTGGTACAAGAACCGAATCCTAATTCGTCCATTTTCTTAACCATACGTTTAACTCTTATGGCAGCCTCCGGCTTACCCTGCGGTAATAATGCAAGTTGGGATATCTTACCTGATACAAACAACATAGCAGAAGCATTTTTGCAGGCAGCAACACAAGCACCGCAACCGATACATGAAGCAGAATCCATAGCCTCATCTGCTTTACGCTTTGCAATAGGAATTGCATTAGCATCAGGAACACCACCCGTTGTTGCAGAAGTGTAACCTCCCTCTTGTATAATCTTATCAAACGCACTTCTATCCACAACCAAATCCTTAATTACAGGGAAAGGTCTTGCACGCCACGGCTCAATAGTGATAGTATCTCCGTCTTTAAAACGACGCATGTGCAATTGACAAGTAGTAACTCCGTCATCAGGTCCGTGAGGTCTTCCATTGATATAAAGACCGCACATTCCACAGATACCTTCACGGCAATCGTTGTCAAAACATACCGGATGAGCGATATTATCATTAATAAGTTGCTCGTTAAGAATATCTAACATCTCCAAGAAAGAGCATTCCGGAGAAATATCTTTTAAATGATAGGTTTCAAAATGACCTTTTGCTTTGGCATTCTCCTGACGCCATATTTTCAATGTAAGATTCATAACTATTACTTGTAATTTCTTGTTTGTACCTTAATAAATTCATAATTCAAATCTTCTTTATGCATCTGCGGTGCTTCTTCTCCCTTGTATTCCCACGCACCTACAAACATAAAGTTCTCATCATCACGTTTTGCTTCGCCTTCTTC
>JAFUYA010000032.1 GCA_017477025.1 Bacteroidales bacterium
CTTGTAAGAAACTTTCAAAGTTTGTTGCCGCTTCGGGAGCAGATCCTGCACCTTTCATTGCGACTTGAAGTGCCGCACCTAATTCAGCAACCGCCGGCACACCACGCATACCGAGCATACTCGCTCCTGCTGTTAAACTTGGGAATGCGGCAGACATATCTTTTAATTCAAATCTCCCCTCTTTTCCTGCTTGAGCCAAAATATCCATTGTTTTTGCGAGGTCATTTACATTAACTTTTAAGTTGTCAGTAACCGAAAAGGCTGTTTTTGAAATATCAACTATTTCTGCTTGTGCCGCCGTTGCTGTTCGACCGATTACATTCATATAGTCAAGTGCCGCTGTCGGATCAATACCTGATGCAACTAAAACATTTAAACCTTCAGCAATTTCACCACGACTTTGGTTTGTATAACGGGATATAGAACCGAGTCTCTCATCCATTTCTTTTAATTGTTCAGCAGATAACTGTCCGACATTCCCCAATTCTCTTAATTGATGTTCCAATGCAATGGCTTCCGGGATCGCTTCTGTTATTCCGAGTTTATATGCAAGACCAGTTCCAACCGCAGTTAAACCTGCACCAATCTTTGTCATATTTTGACCAAGTTTATCCAATCGTTCTGATGTTTGATTTATTTTCCTTTGAAGTTTATCAAACTCTGTTTCAGATTTTGAAACCGCATCACGAATAACCCTCGACATTTTGTCGATGGCTACAAGAGTTAATGATACTTTCATCATAGTGTCGAGCATTGTTCCTCTAACTCCGTATTTTGGTTATTCGTGTACTTAATTGCCTCTTTGCACCAGTATGCGATTTGTGGAATAGACATTTTTCCTATCTCGGAATATTGCCATCCCGTTATCTTGCACAGATGAATTATTGATTGAGAATCAGGCAATACATCTATGCTGCTATCTGTTGTGTTTCTTTCTCTGTCGGAGTATCTTCCTTTATTTCTATGGCTTTCGCCTCTGTTAACTTTCCCGATATTTCTGCCTGAAGAGCGATTACATCTTCCAAGTCAAGTTCTAAAATATCCTCATAAACCAACTTCTGACCGTCAATTTCGGCGAGTTCAGCAATTAAAGCATAAGGAATCTCTTCAGATGTCTTTGCTTTCTTTTGTGCTTGGTACAAGTCAAAGCCTTTACCTTTTCGTAAGGTGGCAGTTTTTCCTGATGGTAGGGTAAGTGTTTTTGTCATAATTTTAATCTCCTCTCAAATTTTCGTATTCAAATTTGGTTTTTATATTGTTCAAAAAGTGTTCAACAGGCTCGTAATTAAATTTTTATGGTCGGGGGAATATAAAGTTACCATGTTGATATTTTTAAGAGCCTTTAAAACGATTCTATGAGTTTTAAGGTTTCATATCTTTTTCGAGTTGTAATATCAATTGGTGTGTAAGGTGTGCCACAAGCAATTAAAGCCAATGCTAATGCCCAAAATCTGTCTGCGTGTCCGTTTACTTCTGATGTCTCGGCATCAAAACGAATATTGCCGGCTTTAGTAGTAGTCTTTTGAATTGAGTGCAAATCTTCTCGGATATCGTGTTCAGCCGGAATAACAACTTGCTTATCTTCAAAGTTGGTGCGAAGGTTGTATGCCATTTCCTCTTTGGATTTATTTGTAAACATAACCGCTTCCACACGATATTGCCCAAAATCTCTGACTGCTTGCTCTGCTAATTGCATACCGATTCCCGTACTATCTATGCAACACCTTCTTAATTTCGGATGTTTCAGAATTTCTGAAATTATCTCGTATTGGATATGGAACGGAGTCTTTTCAAGAACTTTAACTTTGCGTGTGTATTTATGGTTTTCAAACCGTTCAATGCACCATATAACCGTTAAGTCCTTTCTTCTTCCGATGTCTATTCCGATATATAAATCGCCTTTTATTTCCTCAAGCGATTTTAGAACATCGGTTGATTCACAAGTTGAAATCAAATCATAAGGTAAGAATGCACACGCCTCATCAATTGCAATACAACAGTATTCTTGAAACCAAGTATAGTCATCAAAACAATCTCTGCATTGTTCATCTAACCATGCCTGTCTTTCCTCTTGAGTCGTTTCTCTTCCGTAGATTTTATCAACCAATCCCTCATCAACTGCTAATTGGATCGGGACTTTGTGATGACTCCAATTTAATTTTCCTTTTAGGACTTGATCGATGAATTTATAATATAAGCAATTCTGCCCGTTGTGCGTTGATAGTATCCGTAAAGGGTATCCCCAAGTAATACATGGTCGTGCCGCTTTCCATAACTCCATGGGTGATTTGTGAAAGGCGAATTCATCAAGTACAACTTTTCCACCCTTTGAACGGAATCCTTTAGGGTTTGAAGAAAGTGCGTGAATTTTTGTACCATTGTTAAACTCAATTACAAATGCCTTTATATCTTTATCGTTGTCGATTACGACTTCACCCAATGACTTTGCCGCTACATTGAAAAGTTTTGTCCATTGTTCGCAATAATCAATGTATTCTCGTGCGGCAGATTCATCCGCTGATGAAAACCAAACAGCCGGAACGTATCTTTTGACACAGTCCCTTACGTCTTCATAACTTTGTACATATGTCGCTCCTATTCTTCGGGATTTTTCCCATATTTTTACTTTGGATTTGTCGTTCAACCACCGTAATTGATACGGTAGGAAGAACGACTTTTTATTCGGTTTCGTCATTGTTTTCGTTATTGTTTTGTGGAATACCTAAAATCTCTTCTTCAATTCGTGCAACCATTTCAGCTGTTAAACCTTTCTTAACCGGCTTTGCTTTACTCATTGCAATAACATCTTCGTAACTTTTAACTTTGCCAAACATCGGCAGTAAACGACAAAATGCATAAAATCTTCCGGGATCAACTTTTTCGCCTGACTCCATATCAATGGTTATGTCTTTCATAACTTTGCGAGCGAATTCGTATAATTCCTCGTGAAATGCAGTTTTTGATTGTGTATATTGCCGTCTTCTTGTATCCCAATCGAACTGCTCTTTCCAGTTCATAACTGTTTTTCGATTGAGTTTAAGTTCTCTTGCGATAGTGTCGATGTTTTTCAGTTTGTAAACATAAAGATGCTCGGCATCATTTATTAAATAATCTTTATTATTCAATTTCTGACTCCAAGTTTTTAATTTTTGTTTCAAGTGCTTTCATTTCATTTTGCACTTCGTTTAATCTTTTCATTGTTACGAGTGCTTTTTCCGTATCAAGTTTAGAAATCTCTTCATACGGATTAAGAAGTGAACGAATAAGAATAACCAAGCCTGAACCTTCAGTATCTAATGTGCGGAAGGTCTTTTTTGATTCTGCGAGCATTCCTTTGAGTTGTAATCTTTCAGGATTCATTGGTTCACCTCACGTTTCAAAATCGGACACCATAAGTTGTTGTCGATTTTACTTTCTATTCTTGACAGTAATGCCGCATGGTATTGATTGGTCTCAAGCAAGTCCTTTAAGATTTCAAAATTATTCTGAATAATTTTTTCAAATGCTTTCACTTGAGATTGGTGGTAAATGTACCAAATTGCAAAAATGAGAGCCGGGAAGCCGACATTTTCAATAAATGGTGATAATTCTTGTAATAATTCCATATAACTCCTTAATTTGTTGTGCTTGGAAAGAAAAGGGGCTGCGAAACCGTAAAAATACGGATCGCAACCAAATAGTAAATTAATGTGTGTTGGGGATATGTATGTGTATTCAGTTTACCTTTGTTTTTTTGTTCTTTTCAACAGACAAAGGTTAAAGAAATTTGCCTGTCAAAAAGTCTTAACCTTTGACCGTTGATAAAGTCTGAAGAGCAAGTTTATAGTGGGAGTACACAGTTTTTTATTACCCCAAAATTAAGAAGGTTTACACATGAAGTATTTTGAAGTTTTCAAAGCCGGCGTTTATCCGCAAGGCAAATTTACAAAAAAACAGATTGCAGAAATTGCATCAAACTATGATCCAAAATTCTGCGAAGCTCCGATTACAATTGACCACCAACAGTCCGGTCCTGCATACGGATGGGTGCAAGATGTAAAAGCAGAGAATGACAAGTTAAAGGTATGTTTTAAAGATGTGCCGGAAGAATTTGAACAAGAAGTTAACGCAGGGAAATATAAAAAAGTATCCGTTGAGTTATACAGAAATCTTGAAGGCAAAGGTGCATATTTAAAAGCAGTTTCATTTTTAGGTGCGGCAATTCCTCAAGTAAAAGGATTGGAAGCAATCAAATTTATGGAAGCTGAATCAGACACCTACGAATTTGAATCAGAAGATACTGAAGATGATGCAGATAAATTCTCTCAAGAGGATATAGATGCACTCAAAAAACAAATTGATGATTTGGAAGATCAAGTGGCTAAATTTAAACAAAAAGACGAAACTCGTCAGCAGAAACTTGAAACTATTAAATCACTAAAAGACAAAATCAATGCGTTAACAGATGAAGTCGCATCTTTCAAAGAAAAAGCAGAAGGTAAAGATGCTATTGAACGTGAGTTGAACGAGATTAAAACCTCTCTAAAAACAAAAGAGTTCAATGAATTTATTGATGCACAAATAACAAAGGGTATCCTCGTTCCTGCAAACAAAGACATTGTCCTTTCTGTATTACAGGAATTAGATAATGTGAAAAAGTTTGGCGAAGATTCACCAGTCATTGATGGCTTTAAATCTTTTATTGAATCTCTGCCAAACCAAATCACATACCAAGAACTTGCTACAAAAGAAAAGCAAGCCGATGGTAAAAACACCGAAGAAGATAAATTCGCAAACGCCGATGAGGATAGTTTGGAAATTTTCAAAGAGGCAAAAGCACTTGCCGCTAAAGAACAGATCTCATTCAGAGATGCTCTCTTAAAATTGAATATTTAATTTAACCGCATTTACCCCTAAATGCTACAAAAAAGGAGTTTATATAAATGGGAAGACTTGAAGATTTACGCATAAATGCGTACCTTTCAGAAGTTGCTCGTGGTTACAGAAACAATGCTTTTGTCGCAGATGTCTTATTCCCGACCATCTATTCTGAAAAAGAGAAAATTGATATTTTTCAATTTAACAAAGAAGCGTTC
>JAFUYA010000033.1 GCA_017477025.1 Bacteroidales bacterium
CGGAATATAAGTTTGTAAGTATTTGACGTACGAGTTTTTGCGTCTTATAAGCCTTTCCGACGTAATTATACAAGTAAGCAGTATGCTGTGAAGGTTCATTACCGTGAGCGTATTGGCCGATAAGTCCGGTTACATCGGCTTGTTCGCGTCCCGTGGTCTTTTCGGTAGAATTAAAACAATCGTCAAGTTTCTTTTCAAAGGCTTTATTTCCGCCCATCATATAAATAAGCGTATTAATATCCTGAGGAGCATAGAAAGTATAGTGCCAACCATTGCCTTCAGTGTAGTTAATATCAATTTGTTTAGGATCAAAATTAGGAATAAAGCGTCCGTTTTCCTTAGGTTGAATAAATGTATTTTTAGGATTGAACAGATTTTTGTAGTATTGAGCTCTTTGAATATAATCATTGTAAATATCCTCTTTACCTAACATTTTAGCCGTTTGAGCAATGCAATACATATTGTAACACATTTCAACCGTTTTGGCAACTCCCTCATGTTCGGCCTCAGCTGAAATATATCCGTCACGGTTAAAGAACGGAAGTCCTATTTTTTTCATATTAGCCGTACTGATCATTGCCTGAAGAGCCAAATCATTATCAACGCAAATGCCTTTTTTGATCCATTCAGCCAATACACTTACACCGTGTGCACCTATCATACAATAAGTTTCCCAAGAATGCAACTCCCACATAGGAAGTTCGTTGGTTTGAAGATAATAATCCAAAAATGTTTTCTCAAACTGCATGCACAAGTCGGGACGTATGATAGTCATCAAAGGATTCCATGCACGGTAAGTATCCCATAAGGAGAAAATTGTATATCTGTCGTATCCGTTTGCAACGGCTATAGGATTTACGGGAGTAATGCCGTCAATCTTGTTATTAACATCTTTATTGTTATTAATCATTGCACGGTATCTGCCGTCAATGTCCGAATAAAGGTTCGGAGAAATCATACAATGGTAAAGTGAAGTATAGAAAGTACGTCTTTGTTCTTTTGTTCCGCCCTCAATCTCTATAACGGACAAAGCCTTTTCCCATAATGCAACGGATGTTTTCTTTGCTTGTGCAAAGTTTTTCTCGTATTCTGCATTCAAATTCTTTAATGCTCCCTCTTTATCCGATGAAGACAATGCCACTCTGACTTCCAATTGTTTTCCTACCTTATTGGTCTGTCCGAAATAAAGATAAAGTCTGCCAGTTTTCTTGTCTAAATAAGAATCTATAATATCTTTATTGAAACAGGATGCGAAATAAATCTGCTGATTTTCGCTCCAGGATTTGGATGCTCTGTAGCCGACAACGGTTCTTTTGTCTTTGATTTCAACATTCCAATCAATGGTATAATCTCTGTGTTTCAAGTCTATTACAACAGCCATTGTGTCGTTTGAAGGGTAAGTATAAAGATGATAACCGTGGCGGTTGTCTGCCACAAGTTCAACGGTTATGTCTTTTTTATTAAATCCCTTGACTTTATAATAGCCCGCAAACGCCTGTTCATCAGAATGAGAGAAAGTTAATCTCAAATCTTCTGTATTTTTGGAATGGACGGTAGGCGTGAATAAGAAATCACACAAATCTTCACAGCCTGTACCTGAAAGATGTGTGTGTGAAAATCCGTAAATCTTGTTATCAGAATAATGATAACCGCTGCAACCGTCCCAACCGTTCAAACGAGTATCGGGAGATAGTTGAACCATACCGAAAGGTGCCGTAACACCAGGGTAAGTATGTCCGTGAAAGTCGGTTCCTACGAAAGGATTAACTAATCGTGCCTTTTGTGAATAGCCGCTTAAGGCAATAAACACTGCACTCAAATAAATAAATACTTTTTTCATGTATTGATTTTTTTTAATAATTACACTTAAAGTTGCAAAATTAATTATTTTGGTTTTATCAGCAAAATTTATTGTCATATAAAAAAGAGTTCGGCTTAAAAATATACATTTGTGTATTATAAAAAATAATCGTAAATTTGCACCTCGTATATTTTATTTCATAAATTTAACACTATAAAAAATTATGTCAATATTCAAAAAAGAAAATGATTTGGAGTCCTTATCGGACAGATTGAATGTACAACAGAGTGAAATAATTAAATATTTTAAAGCATTAGGAATTGATTATGATCCTACAATGGAAATAACGGACAAAATGTCTTTATGTCTTGAAAAATATTTAGATAAGAAGCGTTCCTTATTAGAGAATGTTGATACGGAAAATTTCCAAAATAATGATTCTTTGAAGAAAGATATTTTGGAAAAAGCAGAACAATATTACACAGACGGTAAATATCAGGATGCATTTGATTATTTTTATTTGGCTTACAATTTAGGTAATATGTATGCCGCATACAAACTCGGCAGAGTATGTGAAAATGATTTGGGATTCGGTAAGAATTATGCCGTTGCTTCAGATTATTACAGAATTGCAAGTGATGCTAATATCGGAGAAGCACAATATCGTTTGGCTGAGTATTACAGGGACGGCATAGGTTGCGAGAAAGATTTCTTACAAGCCGTTCAATTGTTTAAACTTGCTTTGAAACAAGGCTTTAATACTCCGTCGGATTATGAGAATTTGGACAATTGTGTTCAGAATATGTATCTGCAACAGGCTGAAAAAGGAGATCTAAAAGGTTATTTTCGTCTTGCACGCTATTTAGTCAAGAAAAAAGGTATCGGATTTGATTCTCCGGAAGTAAAAAAATATGTGATATTGGCAGCCGAACACGGAGATTCTTCGGCACTTTACAGAATGGGATTATATGCTGAAGATGAAGGCAACGAGAATCAGGCAAAAGAATATTTTATACAGGCTGCAAAGAACGGTAACGGACCGTCAATATTAAGATTGAAAGACAATTACGGAGAAAATGTTTTGGATATAATAAAAGACAATGCGGAAGGTTTGGTAAGTATGGGCGAGTATTACTTTAAAAAAGGAGATATTGCCCAGTCTTTGGATTTTTATATGAAGGCTGCAGAACTGAATAATGCAGAAGCTCAATACAGAATAGGCTCCGTTTTGGTAAAATATCCTGATTATGAAACTGATTTGGAGAAAAATCATATTTATTGGCTTAAACTTGCTGCCGATCAAGGTAATGCCGATGCAAACTATAAATTGGGTGTTTGTTATGAAGGCGACAATGATACAATAGTAGAAAAGGACAGGGCTTTGGCTTTTGAATATTTCTCGAAAGCGGCACATGACAATCAGGCTTTGGCACAAAGTAAATTGGGATTTTATTATAAAAGCGGAGTTATCGTTGAACAAGACCATAAGAAATCATTTGAATGGTATTTGAAAGGCGCACAAAACGGGCATTCCATTGCTCAAAACCAATTGGCATTTTGTTATTTGAAAGGAGAGGGCGTAGAACAGGATAACGAAAAGGCATTTTATTGGTATGAAAAAGCGGCAGAGCAGAATCATCGTATATCTTTGTATCAGTTAGGTCTGTGTTACATGTACGGTAAAGGAACGGAAAAAGATTACCAAAAGGCAAAAGAATGCTTTGAAAAGGCTTTGGATAACGGATATGACGGAGCACAGAAACAACTTGACGTTTTGAAAAAGATAGAAACTTTGAACGGTCAGTCGGATGTAGAAAGATTGAGAAATAATTTTGCAACGGAGTTATCTAAAATAAATGTCAGTGCCGATTTAGCAAGAATGAATGCTCAAAAAGAAAGAGATACAAATTCACGCACTGTTTCTTCGGAGTATATCATTGAAAATAGAGGAATGCAATCCGACATTAAGCCTGTATCGTTAAACGAAAAGAAAATCCGGATAAATGACATTGATACGGATTCTCTATCGGAGAAACAGGCTATAGAGTTGATGTTCAAATTGCAGGACAAAATAAATGCCGATGTTTTGAATGAAGTAGCGGCACAGCAACGTTTGGACGAGTTGAATAAGGAAGAAAAATTGCAAGAGGCGAAAGATTTGCTTGCACAGACAGGTTTCACGCAAGAACAGTTGGAATTATTGAAGAATTATTTCAATAAGAGCGAATAAAAGAAACATTTTTTGCGTGTTATTATTGCAGATTTCTTAATTGAGAGTGAAAAATTTTCAGACAAAAATAACAAAAAAACAAAAGACTATGAAAAAAAGTATTTTTAGTTTGGCTGCATTGCTATTGGCATCAATAATATCATTTGCCAATCCTACGCCAAAGCCGTTAGCAGCACCTGATGAAGGTATGTGGCTGCCGATGTTTTTCAGACAATTGAACTATGCCGACATGAAAGCATTGGGATTGAAATTGACAGCAGAGGATTTATACAGTATCAATCATTCATCATTGAAAGATGCTATCGTTCAGATGGGTAATTTCTGTACAGGAGAAATTGTTTCGCCTAACGGATTGATGTTTACCAATCATCACTGCGGTTATGATGCTATTGCAACGTCTTCAACGGTTGAACACGATTATTTGGCTAACGGTTTTTGGGCTGATAGTTATGAAGATGAGATTCCTATTGAAGGATTGTATGTTTCTTTCCTTAAAGAGATGAAAGACGTTACCAAAGAGGTACTTGGAGATAATGCGAACGCTATGAATAAGAGTCAGTTTGCACAAGATATTCAGAACAAGATTGACGCTTTGGTAAAAGAGTACAGTCAGGAAGGTAAATACCGTGTTGAAGTAGAAGAATTCTTTGAAGGTAACGAATTCTATATGTTTATCTATGAAGTTTTCACTGATGTACGTCTTGTAGGAGCACCTCCTTCATCAATAGGTAAGTACGGTGGCGATACTGACAACTGGATGTGGCCTTGTCATACGGGAGATTTTTCTATTTTCCGAGTTTATGCAAACAAAGACAATGAACCTGCTGATTACAGCAAGGATAACGTGCCTTATAAACCTAAACATTATTTGCCTGTTAATATTAAAGGGGTAAAAGAAAACGATTTTGCAATGATTTGGGGCTATCCTGGAAGTACTGAAAGATATATGACCTCATACGAAATAGAAAATACGCTTGAAAACACGAATCCTGCTATTTATAAGGCCGGCAGTTATATGCTTCCTGTTATGAAAAAACACATGGATTCCGATCCTGCAGTACGTTTAATGTATGCTTCCGATTACGCTTCAATGATGAATATGTGGAAAAACAAACAAGGTGAAAGCAGGGGTTTGAAACGTTTGCATGTATTTGATAAAAAACGTGCAATTGAGAACCGTTTGGAAGCATGGATTACGGACAATAACAAAAGCGAATATTCTTCAATAATAAAAGATTTGCGTAATTCTTCAAGGACTGTTGCCTCTTCACCATCAAATAAGGCAGGTTGGTATCATAACTTGGGATTGTATATGTCCAAACGTGCAATGACTGCATTCCGTCAAACGCTTAACATACAGTTTGCAGAATCTGCAAAGAGATTGGATAAAGATCTTATAGAACGTTTGAAAGCGGCAGGAGAGGAGCATTTCAAATCATACGATCAGGCAACTGAAAAAGATTTGTTCAGAGCAATGTTACAAATGGAGTACGATTTGCCTGCAGATTGCAACATATTGAAAGATTATATCAACAAGAACGGCGGAGTTGATAAATTGACCGAAAAGATATTTACAAAGAGTGTTTTTGCCAACAGAGATAACTATGAGAAATTCATGCGTAATCCTAAGGCTAAAACAGTCAGCAAAGACCCTATGAGTATAGTTGTTCTTGCAATGTACGGTGCATTGACTAATCAGGATGAAACATCTGCAGAGGCTGCAACGAAATTTGCCGATGCAAGACAAAATTTCGTTATGGCATTGAGAGAAATGGATCCTTCATTAGTACGTTATCCTGATGCAAACTTCACAATGCGTATGACCTACGGTACCGTTTTGGATTATTATCCTGCAGATGCAATACATTATGACTACACAACGACAATAGAGGGCGTTATGGAAAAAGAAGATCCGACAAATGACGAGTTTATCGTACCTGCAAAATTGAAAGAATTGTATGAAAATAAGGATTATGGTCAGTATGCGGATAAAGACGGTAAGTTGATAGTTAATTTCCTTACAAATAACGATATTACGGGCGGTAATTCAGGTTCTCCGGTTATTAACGCAAATGGCGAACTTATAGGTTTGGCATTTGACGGCAACTGGGAAGCAATGTCAGGCGATATAGCATTTGAACCTGAATTGCAAAGAACGATTTGTGTTGATGCAAGATATGTTTTATTCATAATAGACAAATTTGCAAATTGTCAAAGACTTATCAACGAGTTGAAAATAGTTAAGTAAATTTATCGGTTATAAAGACTTTGAAGGCATTTGTTCCTTTGAAGTCTTTATAAACTGACGAGAAAAACAAGAATATTATGCAATTAAATAACGATAGAGATAAGGTTTCTTTCATCATCGGAGAAGACATAGCAATGAGTGTCATCAAAGAGGATATGGATTTGAATATTGACGTATTGGTCGAGGCTTTGAGAGATAAACTTGCAGGCAAGAGTCAAAATACTATGACCGATGAAGAAAAGAACAGAGTTATGCACGCATGGCAACACGAAATGCAGCACAAACAACAAGAGCGTATGCAAAAAGAGGCTGCCGAGCAGAAAAAATTAGGTAAGGAATTTCTTTCCAATAACCGCAATCAACCGAATGTAATACAAACACCTTCAGGATTACAATATACCGTATTGGTTGAAGGAACGGGAGCATCGCCTAAGGCAACCGATACCGTAAAAGTTCATTATCACGGTACATTGCTTAACGGAACTATCTTTGATTCTTCCGTTCAAAGAGGTGAGCCGATAAGTTTTCCTTTGAATCAAGTTATTGCCGGTTGGACAGAAGGACTGCAAACCATGAAAGTAGGAGGTAAGACAAGATTTTATATTCCTTCCGAATTGGCTTACGGAGATCAATCCGTAGGAAGTATTCCTGCAGGCAGTACTTTGGTATTTGAAGTCGAATTATTGGGAATAGAATAGCGAAATAAGTTTGATTTATTAGGGTTTTTAAGGAGAAGATAACCTTAAAAACCTTAATTTTTTATTAATCAGTTGATTATTGCAGGAATATGATTTTACCTTTAATAAAGTTTAAGTCAGTAGGGGAATTAAGGAGTATGTTCGGTTGGGATAATAATCTAAATTATCCTGAAAATATTCGTATCTTGGAAGAAAAGTTTTTGATTTATACTCTTAAACAAGAGGGATTTGAATTTGATTTCACTATTGCAAAAGAAGAAAAAGGCAAACCGTATTTCAAATATAATGACAAGGTGCATTTTTCCGTTACTGATTCCAAAGATTATATAGCCGTTGCCGTTTGTGATAAGCGTATCGGTATTGATATAGAGTATTTGAGGAAAGACAAAATGCATATTGCCGAGAGATACTTTCATCCGAATGAAACCGCTTATTTGCACAACGTAACGAAAGAGTTTTCGGATGCCGCATTTACACAACTTTGGACAATAAAAGAAGCGTATGTAAAGATGACGGGAACGGGTATTGCAGGCAATTTTATAACAAAGGATTTGACACCTGAGAGTTTTGATTATAATCAAGATTTTTACAGGTATAACAGTCATATCGTATCATATTTTGATACTGCGACAGAGTTCTTTGTAAGTATTTGTACAAAGTAGTGAAAAAAGAGAAAAAATCTCTGAGATTAGAACAAAAAAGTGTGTGATTATCATAGAAATCACACACTTTTTTAATATTTATTTAAAGAAAATTTTATTCGCTTAACGTTTTGTAAGCCTGAAGATCGTTTTCCGTAAAGTTATCAATGAAGGCTTTTCTCTCTGCAATCTTTTCGTTAGCCATTTTTGTCATAATGTCTGCCGAAGCAAAGAACATATCATCACGATCAGCGTCAATAATCAACAGATGAGCCATTAACAAATAGCCTGCAATCTCAACCAAACGACGGGAATTAAACTCAAATGCTTCACTTGTAGAACCGAAGGTATTGATTTTCTCAACGCAAGCCTCAAAATCGGAACGCAATTTCAAAAGAGTTGCTCTCATTTCGCTGAATTTAGAATCCACTTCAACTGCTTCGTATTCTTTTATTCTGTTTAGATAACCTCCCTGAATAACTCCCCTTATTGCTGCAACAACTTGCAATTGTGATGTTCCTTCATATATGGTCAAAATTCTTGCGTCCCTATAATAACGTTCGCAAGGGTAATCTTTCATAAATCCCGAGCCACCATAAACCTGTATGCAGTCATAAGTATTTTGATTTGCATATTCTGAAGAGAATAATTTAAGCATAGGAGTTAAAATATCTGCTAAACGCGAATATTTCTTTAATGTTTGACGCTCTTCCGCTTCAAGTTTTCTCTCTTTTGATATATCTTCCAAAATCTTATACATATCAACGGCACGTGCTGTTTCGTAAAGCAAAGCTCTTGTTGCATCCGTCTTGGCTCTCATCTTTGCCAACATTTCTTTTACCTGGAAGAAATTGATGATAGGCTTTCCGAATTGTTCTCTTTCCTTTGCATACTGCAATGCCTGACGATAAGCAGCCTCTGACAAACCTACAGACTGAGCTCCTACGCCCAACCTTGCACCATTCATCAAAGACATAGTATATTTTATCAAACCTAACTTTCTTTCTCCGACTAAATAAGCCTTAGCATCAGTGAAAACCAATTCGCCCGTAGGGGAGCCGTGAATACCTAAT
The DNA here is from genome assembly GCA_017477025.1 of Bacteroidales bacterium. Lineage (GTDB taxonomy): Bacteria > Bacteroidota > Bacteroidia > Bacteroidales > P3 > Scybalousia_A. The sequence continues at coordinate 8,692 of JAFUYA010000033.1, forward strand.
TTGTTTTCCGTTCTTCTTATTGTAACACCGCCGTCACGTCTGTCGTGAATAAAGTAAGAAAGTCCTCTTCCGTCGGTAGTTCCTTCCTCACTGCGGGCCAAAACTAACTTAATGTCGGCATCACCATTGGTAATGAAACGCTTAACACCGTTCAAAAGCCAGCAATTTTGCTTTTCATCAAAAGTAGCTTTCAATCTGACGGATTGAAGGTCGCTTCCGGCATCAGGTTCTGTCAAGTCCATTGAGAATGTATAGCCTTGATTTACCAAAGGTAAGTAAGTACTTTTCTGCTGTTCGTCTCCGAATTCGTAAATAGTTTCCGCACAATCCTGTAATCCCCAGATATTGGCAAATCCGCAATCACCTCTGGACACAATCTCGGCAGCCATAACGTAAGGTACGTAAGAAAAGTTCAAACCTGCATACTTACGAGGTAAGGATAAACCATAAACTCCCGCATCCGTTAAAGCCTTGTGATTCTCTTTAGTTCCATCTGCGTAGATGATAGCATTATTCTCAATTCTTACACCTTGCAAATCAACGCTTTCAGCATTTACGTCCAATACATCGCCGCTTATCTCTCCAATCAAAGATAACACTCTGTTGTATGAATCCTTTGCATCCTCAATATCTTTAGGTGCGTAATCGAATTGTCCGTAATCACTGAAATTTCTTTCTTTCAGTTTTATGATTTCATCCATTAAAGGATTGTCCAATTGAAATCTTAAAGCCTTATTATCATCAAAAAAATTAGCCATAGTATTTATTTATTTCTTTAATGGATTATTTACTGTTCTTTTTATAATACTCAATCAATTTAGGTACGATTTCGAATGCGTCGCCTATAATCGTGTAGTCGGCAATTGCATTAAGCGGAGCATTAGGATCGGTATTTATGGAAATAATCTTTGAAGACTGATCCATTCCTGCACGATGCTGAACGGCACCCGAAACACCGCAACCGATATAAAGTTTAGGTCTTACGGTTACTCCAGTTTGACCGATTTGTCTTTCATGTTCCGTTAAACCGCCATCAACTGCAGCACGTGTTGCACCGACTTCACCGCCCAAAGTATCGGC
>JAFUYA010000034.1 GCA_017477025.1 Bacteroidales bacterium
AGAATGAATCTTAAACCTACATCTTTTTATAAATTGGTAAAAAATTATAAAAGTAAAAAAAACTCTCAGATAGAATTTGAATTTGGAATCAATTTGACCTAAAACCTATATATCAATTTCAGTTACATTATTTTATCTCTCTTACTGGAAAATTTGTTGCTTATCATTAGATAATTAAAAGAAATTAATAATATATTTTTAATCCCCAAATATGATGAAAGGTAAATTTCTTTCGAGTGCATATTGACGTAAAAATTCCGTACGTTCTCTTACAGAAATATCTCCAACTGTTCCATAGCCTTTTTCATATTTACCAATAGAACTTCTATTTAAGAAATTAACAGGATTACCAATTGTTTCATTATAATCCATGCTGTACGCAAATACACCCATTACTTCATTAGGATTTGAAATATACATTTCATTATATTCACGTTTTCCTTTTCTTGTATTTGAGTTAATTGTTGCAAATGCTTTTATAATTTTATCTCTAATTTCAACAGGTTCTATTTCTTGGATAGGTCTATCTTTATTTTGTTCAACAAAATCCACGTATTGCTCATCTGTCATACCTGTTGCAGTTTTAATTAAATCTGAAATGTATAATCTGTCCGATTCTCTATGTCCTCCAAATATATAATTATTTTTGAATTCTGCAATATCTTTACCACAACCTGAGCCAGCATCTGTATTTCCACCGCCATGAATATATTTAGAGTTAACATCTAATAATACACCCTGCGGTCTGAAAAATCTAAATTTACTTTCAGGACGTTCTGCATAACTTACGGAAAGTAGTGCATCCGAATCTACAAGTGAGAATGCATCAAATTTAGCCAATTGGTTTGAATAATCAAGACCATGCACGAAGAATTTAATATTTCCTGTGTTTACATCTTCGGATAATTCTGCATCACCCTTTTCACCTTTTTTAATTTCAACACCATGAGATATTGAACCTTTAGGGAAACCTATTGCTTCCCAATCTTCAACTTCATTGAATTTTATTACAACAAGTCCGTCTTTATCTTTATAAACACCTTTAATATTAGTGCTGCCGTCAGGATTTACTTGTGTAATTGCCTCATTAATTCTGCTTGCTCTTGGAACTTTAGTTTGAGGTAATAATGGTTGAGATTTTTGCAGTTCTTTAATATAACTTCTAATTCTTTCAGCATATATATTTGCACTTTCTCCAAAGCTTCTAACGGATCCGTCAAAACCTATTCTGCTTTTACCTTCTGTAGTATCGTGGAAACTGTCATCTGTCCTTACAGCCCTTAAATCTGCGTGCGTAAATATTTCTGCCATATCAAATAGATTGCCTTGATGTAAATCATATGCAACTGATTGTAAACGTTTTGTCAATTGGTCTTCAGATTTTGCGGTATTTACATATTCAAGCCATTCATGATTTTTTATTAGTGTATGCAATTTTACTTCTTCTTCTTTTGTTAGATTAAACTTTTGTGCAATAAAGTATGTATCAAAACTTCCTTCATTTGCGTGTGTTTTATCCACTCTGCCTTCTGATTTTGTAATATCGTGCATTAAAGATGCCAATAACATAATTTTCTGGTCAGATTCGTTTAATGTTGTAAATTTAGGGTCTTGTGTTATTTTTTGCATTACTTTCAAAGAATGTTGCATTACATCAAATGCCTGTGCTCCGTGTTGTTTTTTACCTATTGTCGTTCTTAATTCAGGTAAAGCCTCAATAACTTCGTTTAAGAATCGCTCAACTTGAGGATTATTGCATTTTATTTTGTTATTTTCGGAAAATCTTATAACATTTGGTCTTAAATCTTCAACAACCGCTTTTGTTCTTGGATCTTCAATTTGGGCAAGTTTTTTACCATTGTTAAGATTTACAGGATAGCCTGTAATACTAAAGCCTGTTGAATTCTCTTTATTATGATGGAGTTCAAACCCGAAATAATCATAAACTTTTTGTCGTTCTGTTCTTGGGAGTGATTTTACTTTATCTAATACATCAAGAATAAATTTATCTTTTGGATATTCTTGTGTAACAGTCATTTTAGCAAAATCTGTATCTGATATTTCTGCCAAAGATTTAGACAATTCTCCCATAGAACTATTAAACATTGTGATTCTTTGTTCAGGAGTAAGTTCATTTGTTTCAATACCAAGTGAACGAACAATTGATGGTAGCAATGAGCAATATTCTTCTTGATTTTTAGGTATTAATGGAAACTCTCTGCTCAAATCATCGCTAATTTCAAATAAACCAATGTTACTTGCTACCATTGAGTGTAATAAATCTTTTTTACCCTCGTTTGGAATTTCATTGATATTTTGTTTTCCATATAAATTGGCAAAAGTACAAGCAATTTTTAAATCTGTTTCATTAAGTTTAGATGCTTTATCCCTGCCCATAATTCTATTTAATCTTTGCAATTGCTTTAGTGTTATGCCACTATCTTCGGATAACAATGTTGTAATTTGATTAGGAGTGATTTCAAGGGATCTATAATTAGATATCAATTTTTCTAATTTGTCAAAATTGCTGTATTCTACCATTGAAGTTATTTGAGGGAGTGCGTCTTTTGCAGATTCAAGTTCTTTTTCTGTACAAATTTTATAGACTAAATCATAATATTTTTCTTTAAAACTTGCTTGCATTCCGCTATTTAAATTTAAAGCTGTTAGTGTATCTATTATTGTTTTATGCGATAAACCTAAAGAAGTATCTGTACAGAGTCTTTGGATAAATGGCTCATAAGCACCATTCATACATCCTGCAAGCTGAGAAATTTCATCTTTTGTATAACCTAAATTTTTATCAGTACAAAGTCTATAAAGAAAATCCACACAATAACCAACTTCGTTATGGTCAAAATGTCTACTCATATTATCGCCATTTAATTCGTCATACCATCTTTTTGCTCCAATTGTAAATACGACAGTTCTATATTTTTCATCATTTAACAACTTTTCTCTTGCTGAATTGAAATTTACATAATGTCCAATATCATTAACATCAAGTTCTTCAAATTGAAGTAATTCTTTGTATTTTAAATCTTTTAAATAATCAAGTGCTTGAATATCAAATCTTGGAACTCTATTGCCATTTTCATCAGTTTTTTTCATATCTATAATGGATTCTATATATTCTGGATTTTCATCATAAGCATCCATTACAGATTCAAAACAATCTTCATTATTACTTCGTTCAATCAATTTATCAACTATATTTTTGTGACTTGGTGATTTTAAGGAATATTTTACAAAAGCGTTTAGTTCTCTACCTGTAAAACTTCTTGAGATACCATTATCGTAAGTATAACTTTTTTCGATATATTCTTTTACAATCTCTCTTGCTTCCTTAGATTCATTTGATAATTTAACTATGGTTGCTATTTGATTTGACTCAAAACGAGGCCCTCTTAATTTACCATTTTCAAAAGTGTCGTACCTTTTTAGTAAATCATCAATAAATTCTTTTTCATGCGGATATTGTTGATAAACCCCTATAAGTTCATCAATATCACTGATATTAAATCTTTTACGTTCTGTGAACTCTGAAGGTAACTGTTTAAATTCCATATTTATTAAAGTCTGAATTAATTCGTTTTGATTTGGATATTTGTCATGTAACTTCATTAATTCTACAATTTCTTTTGGATTATATTTTTGCGAATCAATGTAACTGAATAATGCATCACGAGAATCCTTTGTTTTTGTAAATTCCATCATGTCAGATATTTCGCTAATAGTAAATGGTTTTTCTTCTTTCATGATAGATGTAGTATAATTTTTTGACATTAAATCTTTTACCGTTTGAACTTCAGCCGGACTATAATCTTTTATTAAGGTTGCCAAAGTACTTACAGTATAATATTCATGTTTATAATTCTCGCTATTTCCTTCTTTTTCATATAAAACATCTTTTATTAGATTTTTATGTAATTCAGATTTACTTGCTGATTCCAATATATTTTTCATAATGAAAAACACCTCAAATCTTGGAGTTTTATCATAATCTTTCATTTGAATCATGTCTTCAAACATATTTTCAAGTTCGGGATGTTCTTTAAGTACTTTCATAAATTCAGAAAAAAACACATGGTCATATTCTGTATAATTTTTAGCAATTAAATCTAAATATTTGTTTATTTTAGGTAAACTACTTGGATTCTGTTCAAAAAATTTTTCTAATTTAGATCCTTCATATGTTCCAAACATTTTGTGACATTTACTTGTTATAGTTTGAAAATCTTCAGAATTTCTTAAATCACGAATTCTGATAAATTCACTTTCAGCAGTTTTTAATGGGACTCCATCCTTAGATTGTTCAATAATGGTTATTTTATCAGACACTGATAAATCTGCTTCTTTTGAAACGAAATCAGAAATTTGTTTTGTAATTTCCTCTGATGTTGCCATATATTCTAAAATTGCTCCTACATCATAAAGGTTTGAATCATTGATTAGTTTACGCAATACATTTTTTTGTTCGGTAGTTTTTGCATATGTAAGTACAAAATCTTCTATATTTATATTTGTTGGATATAAAGATTTCAATTGAGCTATTATATCTTGTGTTGATTTTTCAACTTTATCAATATTCAAATAATAATCTAATATTGTATCCTTGTTATTAGACCATACTTTTGGCAAAATTTCGGTTAACAAGTCTGCTTTATCCAAATTTAATAATTGTTTTGCAACATCTAATCTCGTTTGTCTTTCTTCTGAAAGTAAATAACTATCTTTTCCTCTTTTGTTATAGTTTCGATAAATAATATTCCCCAATATATTCTCAATATTAAGATTTTTATCATTAGTCATTAATTGTGCAATAAAGTTTATATCAGTTCTTTCTACTCCTTTATCAATAATAAATCTTAAATCAGACGAACTTAATTGAACCATATTTGAATTATCAGAAATATGTTTTAATACTGCTACTATTTGATTAAGGTTTGGAGTCTTATTCCAGTGTAAAAAGTGTATATCTTTATCCGTCATTCCCAAATCTTTCAATATCGCATCGGTTTGTTCATCAGTCAAATTTGAATTATTGAATATTTCAGAAATTGTTTTTTCTGTAATTCTTGGTGTTTCTAATTTCAATATATCTTTGCCTTTTGCAGCAAATTCAGCATCTGACATATGACTTTCTTGAGAATATAATTTTAAATTATCTGGCATATTGAATTGATTATTTTTAGTTTTTTCAACAGTTTGATCTTGTAGCTTCTCTGCAATGAGTTTATATGTTTGAGGGAAATGTTCCTGTAAAAATGCTGAACGTGTTTCAATTTTTGGTAAAGCATTATTTGAATATAAAAGAGCATTAACCTCAGCAATCATTTCTTCTATGGGATCTTTTAAGATACTTCTTCTGTCATTATTTTCGATAAAATATTCCATTTCTTTAAATTCTGTTTCAGAATTTTTTGCTAAAAATTCTCTACGTTCCTTTTCATAAGTATCTCTTAAAATGTTATCTTTTCTAATGTTTGTGGCTCTATCTTTGAAATGTCCAAGTTCATGTAAAAGAGTAAAGATTAAATCACTATGTGTGGCATATTCTTTTGATATAATTATTTCATTTTTCTTTGGATCATAATGAGCATTTTCTGATTCGCCTATTGAAATTTTTACTAAACCATATTTTTGAATATCGGCTAAAACCGATCCTGGCAATAATTTTATAGCTTGAATAAGATCTTTTGAGATACCGTTTTGTCCATTCTCAACAATAGGTAATTCTGTAATATTACCGTTATTATCTTTTACAATTATTTTACTTTCTTCATATGCAATATCATATATTTTACTATTCTCGGTCGATACATAATGGTTATCATTTATTTTTTTAAACTTATGACTGTTTTCATATTGTACATTTCCATTTTTATCAAGTATCTTTGTTGTTACAAATCTGCTTCCATTTGGGGATTCAATATAAAAATATTGAGTTTTACTTCCCGAAGAAGATTCTAGCGTTTTTTCTATAGAAATATCGCCTGCTTGAGTAGCTTCAACAAGTCCAATTTTGTATTTTTTACCATTAGAATACTCTTTATAAATATCATATTTATTCGGGATATCTTTTGATTTTACATAATATTCTTTATAAATTGTATTTCCATTATTGTCTTTTACTTCTTTAACAAATTTATCTAAAATTTTCTCAACATGTTTTGATGTTGTAGTTACTGTTGTTCCTTCTGATGTTTCAACGAAATCATATTTTATATCAGAAGATTTTTGGGAATATTCGCTTTTTACAAAATCACCATTGTTTGTAAAAGTTAAATTATATTGTTTACCATCTTTAGATGCTTTGACGATATATGATTTCTTTAAAGGATTATTTTTTTCTGTTTCAACCGAATTATACTTGTATCCATTATCTTTCAAATAATTTAATGTATTATCAATACCTTTTGCAATAATATTTGCATCCCAACCTTTTGAATCTAAAAGTAATGTGAAATTATTAATTTTTCCTGAACTAAACTTATGATTATTTAATAGATTTAGAATAACTTTATGTTGTGTTTCTGCAAGATTTGGTTGTTTCAAATTTATAGAATCTAGTAATTCTCTAATATCGGAATATTCGATGTTTTTGTCAGAAAGCAATTCTTTTGCAAAATCCGTTTTAATCTTTAATACATCAGTATTTTCTGCCATAGTTGCGTGGCTCATAATACTATAAAAATCTCTGTTTAAATCCAATTTATTTTCAATCGCGTAGTCTAAAATTTCAAGTTGTGAATTGATTTCTGTAGGTTGAGAATACTTTAATGCTTCAATTAAATTGTTTAGTTGTGCATTATCAAAATTTGGATTATCTTGATATTTCTTTATAATTTCGTATTTCTCTGGTTCTGATTTCTTTAATTGTTCTATTTGTTTCGAAATATCCTTATTTTCAGAATTCTCGATACGGACAGCATCTTCTTCGGCATTCATACCTTGCGGAGTGGTTTTCTTATCTACTGTTTCATTTTCTTTTGCTGCGTTAGAGATCATATCAAGTTGCATTAGGACATTGCAGTTTGCAATAACCTCTTCAACTGAATTTGCAACCTTTCTGCTACCGTCAGGCAAGGTTACTTCAAAAATTTCTCTGCCATTGACTTCGGTCTTTTTAATTTTTACATTTTTCAAAGTTTCGCATTTAGCAAGGTTTTCATCCATCAATCTTGCCTGTTCTTGTATTGCACCTTTGTGCATAAAGATTAATCTTGAAATAGCCTTAATTTCACCTAAATTTTTTGCTTGATCCCCTAATTTATCCAACAAATAAGAAGTTAATCCGTCCTCTGTTAATTTTGCAGGGAGATGGCCGCCTTCACCTTTCTTTAAAAGTTCTTCTATTACTTCATTTGCTGTTTCATATAAAGTAAATCCGCCGATTTCTGCTATTGTTCCTGCGGTTTTAGCCAAAGCTCCAGGTGTCTGATTAAGCATAAATGTTTTCATAACATCACTACCTGACATAGCAGAAGTTTTTTCAAATGATTTACCAACTTTTGAAATGGCTTTTGCTATCGGTTTTTCAAACATTTTCATTGTGCCATTTATAACTTTTCCGACAACGGTTGTATTTAAAGCACCTGCAAATGCACCAAATTTAGCGGATTCAACATTACCTTCTTTGTATGCTTCCCATTCTTTTTCAGCGTCTTTACCTGAATATTGTATGTCTTTAGTTTTCAAATTGATATAATTTTTGCTTGCATCCCACAATGTAAATGATGCACTTTGAGAAGCCATATTTGCTGCAACTCTGCCAACTGTTATATTATTTGAGCCGATTGTCATAACGGTTTTTGAACCTGCATTTGCCAAGAATTTCGGGACATAAGGTGAAACTTTAGAGATTAATTTTCCCCCAGCCCATGCAACACCTTTACCAATAGCTTCTGTACCTAAAAGCATCAGAACAATATCGCCTGCACCGTCAACATACTGTTGGAAATTGGTTCTTGAAGTTGCTTGTTTTACTACTTGCGGTTCATAATAAACTTCGCCGTTTTTGTCTGTTTTTGCTACCCCAAATGCTTTATTATATGCATTCCAGAATTTTTCATTGTATTTTTCATCTTCAAAGTTGGCTGATTGGTCTTGTGCAACATCCAAAAATGCTTTCATATTTGCTTCATTGTATTCAACACCGCCTGAAATCTTTTTAAATGCTTCTTTAAATTCTTTATCGTTAGTGCTTTTACCTTTAAGGTAGCCAACTGCAAATTTCTTTTCTTTTTCTAATTCTTTTATTACATCGTCAAAGCAAGTATTTATTTTTGTCGGGTTTACATTGGATAAAAGTTTTCCTAATTTTTCTCTGTAAAATCCAACATTTATCCAACCTTGATTACCTTGATACTGTTTGATTATATTTATAGCGTTATCGTAAGCAAGAGCAATGTTTTTAGAAGCACTTTCTCTCAATTCTCTTTTCTCTTGTTCTGCTTTCATTCTTGGAGAATTATTTTCAATTTGGTGTTCTTGTCTTGTTCTTATGTCTACGCCGTTTGCCTCAAAACGCTTTGCTATTTCTACAAAATTCGCTTTAGATAAATCCGAGAAATTTTGTGCATTTATTTTGTTTAATGCTTCCTGCGGTAAACTTGAGAGCTTTTCATAAACCATTGCACCAGTTTCGGATTTCAAATCTAATTTCAATGTTTCAGTTAAAAATGTTTCTAATGCAACAGGATTTTTTCTTTGGAATAATGGAACATTGTTATTTGTTTGAGGAATCGTTTTACCTGAATCAAATAGATTTATTTCAGGGAAAGTTGCAAGTATTCTTGCTTTAATTTTATTCGGATCAGTTATCTTTTGGTTTTTGCAATACTTGATTACACTCAAAACATTCTGTTGTTGTGTCGGATTAAGGGCATTAAATTTTTTGTAGAAAACAGCATTTTCTCTTGTCGGTTTAAATCCGTTGTTTGCAAGTTCTGCTGCAAATTTTTTATTGGTGCTTTCAGTTACTTTTTTTGCAACTTGTCTGTCAACTTCTGCTCTGATTGCTAAATTATTTGCTTTTTGAACAGATTGACGAGTTTTAATAAACGGAGAATTTGCATCAAATTCCCCTGGGACTCTTACTTCTCCAAGACCTTTAACACCATTTTCAAACTTTTGCAAAACAAATTCACCGTTCTTTTTGACAAGGTTAGGATTTAATTCAATTATCTGTTGTGCGGTTACTATTTGCGATCCTACTGCTCTTTTCTTATTTATCCTGTCAGCCATTATTTGAGCTGTTTCACCAGCATTTATTTGAACGTAGGTATTACCTTTTCCATCATAATAAACATCATTTTGTTTTAAACGATTTAGTTTTTTAGAATCAAGGTCTTGAACATTATCTCCGTTATACACGGTTGTAACTTCAGGTTTACCAACTTTTTTTACAGTTTCGGTAAGTCTGCCGTTTTCTTTTACTACAAAAATTTCTGTTCCGTCTAATAAAGTTGTTTTTCTGTCTATAAAATCTTCATTGTCAAAATTTCCGTTTTCGTCTATTTCCAAAACATTTGTCATTACTTTAGATTGATCTGCTTTTTTCGTTTCAACCGTAACGAACGGAACATCTGCATCATCATTATATTTGTATGTTG
>JAFUYA010000035.1 GCA_017477025.1 Bacteroidales bacterium
AATGATAGTTTTATTGAATATACAGGAATCTTCAACCCGATCATCAAGGAACATCTTAATAAGAAAGGCAAGAATTTCCAATCCATAGATATAAAATGTGATAGCCGCACGATGTTGATAACAGGAGCGAATATGGCAGGTAAGACAGTTGTTTTGAAAACATTAGCACTGAATCAATTATTAGCACAATTCGGATTTTTTGTTGCAAGTGAGAAGGCAAATATATGTCTTACAGAAGGTGTTTTGCAGTCCATCGGAGACAATCAAGATGAAAATCAGGGTCTTTCTTCATTTGCTTCAGAGATTCTTACGTTGAATAATATAGTCAAGCAAGTTAAAACCGGCAAACGTTATTTGGTTCTGGCTGATGAATTGGCCAGAACGACAAATCCTATTGAAGGTGTGAAGTTGTTAAACGGTTTCATCTCAACCATTAACACGGGCAATTCAGTATGTGTGGTTACGACTCATTATTCCAATATTACTGCTCCGTGTTTGCATTACAGAGTAAAAGGCTTTATCAACAATAATCTTAAACCACCGATTTCCATTGCCAATTTATCGGATAATATTGATTATTCATTGGTTGAAGACACTACCAACACTACTCCCACGGAAGCGTTGGCACTTTGTCATCTTTTGGGTATTGATGACGATTGGCTTAATAATTGTGAATAACAACGAATTAAGTATTTATTAAAAATTTAGCGTGATTTCACGGAAAATGTGTGTAAATTTTTCCATTTTCTTAATGATTTTGGACAAAATTACGCACTTTTTTTAAGCAATATCACATCTTTGCAAGATAGAATTATAAAATTGAATATTTATTACTATTCTCGGAATTGACACAAAAAAGAATAAATCCTGCCGTTCAGTACGACAGGATTTATTCTTTATATATCCAAATCTTTTTATTAATTTACCATTATTTTCGTGTAAGTTTTTTTACCTTAGCATCGTAGTCTTGGAATTTTGCTTTATAACTCTCTTTGGTTGCAGCATCAACATCCGTCCTTGCATTGAAGATTGAATACACCAATCTTAATTTATTTAGAGATTCAAAATCCATTTCCTCTATTTTCAAAGAATTCTCAAAATAAGGAATAGATTTTTCGTATATTTCATAAACTTCTTTAATCTTTTTGTCATACGCTTCAACTTCTTCCAAAGGAATTGCATCGGCTATTTTATGTTCTTTAACCGCTTTATTAAAGAAAGCATTACCCATACCTCTAAGTGCATCTATTTGCTTTGCATCTACTGCCAACGATTTATTATAAAACTCTTCTGCTTTAGTCAGATTGCCCTGTTCTCCATAGATTTTAGCTATACCGTTCAACGCAGAAACATCATTTCCTGCATTTGTCATCATGTCATTCAATATATCATCAGCTTCTTTAGTCTTTCCTGCCCAAAGGTATGCACTTGCCAACTCAGTCTTTATTATATTGTTAATGCTTTTTTCATCTTTTGTCATCTTAACACCTTTTTTCAAGGCATTGATAGCTTTGGTTGTATCACCTTTCTCTTTATTATCTGCATATATCTTAATATATACATCAGGACGTTTAGTATCATTCTTTGCCAATTCTCTATATAAAGCAAGTTCTTTGTCCTTTTGATTAATCATACGATAACAATCTGCCTGATAATACAAAGCATCGTCAAGCAATTTGTCATATTTGGTAAATCTTGCATCATCAACAACCTTTCCCCACATTTCTGCTGCCTTTGCATAGTCTGTTCCTTTGTTATAAAACTCTCCTGTATAGTATGCTTCCGCTCCGCACAGGGATTTCAATGCTTCCATTGAAGTATTAAGATACTCATGAGTACCTGCATTCTGCTCAATCTCTATCGCTTTTCTTAAATGAGATATACCCTGTTGACAGATTTGCTCAATCGGTTCTTTTATTTCTTTCAATTGTTTCTTTACTGCCTTAGATGCATCTTTATTGTTAGCCTCCTGAACAATTTGAGCATATATCAAACCTGCGTATGCCCACGTTTTTGCATCGTCCTTAGTCTTTTCATGCACCATTGCATCATCAATATTTTTCTTTGCGTATGCCAAACGCTCATTTTTCATATCGGAATAAGCACTCTGCACTTTCATATCCTGAGCCATTGCCCCTGCAATAACTGCAAATAATGCAACAAATACAACGCTTTTTTTCATGACATTATTATTTTTATTGTTTATTACTTTATTTCTTAATCTTTTCTTTAATTAATCGACCTTATCAACATCTGCAAGTTCCGTACCACCTCTATTTTCATCTCCGCTATTTAATTCTTCAACAGCATCTTCAATTTCTTCATGTTGAACTTTAGTAACAGAGGCAATAACATCGTTTTTCTTCAAATTGATAAGTTTAACGCCTTGTGTTGCTCTTCCCATGACACGTAAACTATTTACGGCTAAACGTATTGTTATTCCGGAACGATTCATTATCATAAGGTCATCATCATCAGTTACGTCTTTTATTGCAATCAATGATCCAGTTTTGTCCGTTATGTTGATAGTTTTAACACCCTTTGTTCCCCTGTTGGTCTTTCGATATTCATCACTGTCACTCCGTTTTCCGTATCCGTTCTCCGAAACAACCATGATGTTTTTAGTAGTATTGTCAAGAGTAACCATTCCTATTACACAATCATTGTCATCAGCTAACGTAACAGCTTTTACTCCGGATGCTCCTCGTCCCATAGGACGAATCAATTCTTCATTGAACCTGACACACCGTCCGGCTTTGGTACCTATGTAGATTTCACTCTTGCCGTCAGTTAATTTTGCTTCAAGCAACTCATCTCCTTCTCTTATTGTCAGAGCAATAATACCTTTTGTCCTTGGTCGGGAATATGCTTCCAATGATGTCTTCTTTATTATTCCGTTTCTTGTGCAAAGAATAATCATATTATTCTTTACATACTGCTCATCTTTCAGATCACGAGTATTGACAAATGCCCGTATACACTCTCCTTCTTCAATTTGCAAAATATTTTGTATTGCACGTCCCTTTGAAGTTTTATTACCTTCAGGAATCTCATAAACACGCATCCAGTGAACTTTACCTTTATTAGTAAACATCAAAAGATAATCATGCGATGATGCAATATAGATATGTTCAATGAAATCTCCGTCCCTTGTAGTTGAGCCTTTTGAACCCATACCTCCGCGATTTTGGGCTTTATATTCACTCAACGGGGTTCGTTTTATATATCCTAAGTGAGAAACAGATATGACAACTTCCTGATTAGGTATCATATCCTCAATAACAAAGTCTTTTGATGAATACTCTATTTCACTTAAACGGTCATCTCCATACTTGTTTTTAATAACCAACAACTCATCTTTAATAACTTGCATCAATACATTCACATCACTTAGTATGACTCTGCAACGTTCAATAAACTCGGCAAGTTTATTATGTTCTTCTTCCAACTTATTTCTCTCCAATCCCGTCAATTGTCTTAAACGCATCTCAACAATTGCAGAAGCTTGAATATCAGAAAAGGCCCAACGCTCAATCATTGTGTCTTTTGCTATTTGTACAGTTTGTGAAGAACGAATAACGGTTATGATCTCATCAATAATATCCAAAGCTTTCAGCAAACCTTCAACAATATGTTGTCTTTCTTCAGCTTTTTTCAGTTCATAACGAGTTCTTCTTTCAACGACTTGTTTTCTGTGTTCAACAAATGTAACGATTAAATCTTTTAAATTAAGAAGTTTAGGCTTTCCATTTACCAATGCTATATTGTTGATGGAGAAAGATGACTGCAATTCACTCAATTGGTAAAGCTTATTAAGCACTACTCTACTTATTGCATCTCTCTTCAGCTTGTATACTATACGTATTCCGTCCTTATTACTTTCATCTTTTATGTTTGCAATACCTTCTATCTTTTTCTCATTGACCAATTCAGCCTGATGCTTAATCATGTCGCTCTTGCAAACCTCATAGGGAATGGATGTAACAACTATTTGCTCTTTGTCTTCATCATGTTCTATGGATGCATGAGCACGTATAACTATTCTGCCTCGACCTGTATGATAAGCTTCTTTAACACCGTCATAACCATATATAACACCTCCGGTAGGAAAATCAGGAGCTTTAATATATTGCATCAATTCATCAATAGTTATGTCATTGTTATCGATATAAGCTACAATTCCGTCAATGCTCTCACTCAAATTATGAGGAGCCATATTGGTAGCCATACCGACAGCAATACCGTTAGAGCCGTTTACTAAAAGATTAGGTATTCTTGTAGGCAACACCAAAGGTTCTTGCAAAGAATCATCAAAATTATTTACAAAATCTACCGTATCTTTATCAATATCCACTAATAACTCAGATGCAATTTTACTCATTCTTGCCTCTGTATAACGCATTGCAGCCGGCGGATCATTATCCACCGAACCAAAATTACCCTGACCGTCAATCAACGGATATCTTAAAGCCCATCTCTGAGCCAAACGTACCATAGCACCGTAAACGGAAGAATCGCCGTGAGGGTGGTATTTACCAAGTACTTCACCCACTATTCTGGCAGATTTCTTATGTTTAGTGTTGTAAGTCATTCCCATATCGCCCATAGCAAACATGATTCTGCGGTGAACGGGTTTCATTCCGTCTCGTGCATCAGGTAAAGCCCTTGCCACAATCACGCTCATAGCATAGTCAATAAAGGCTTGTTTCATTTGAGTTTCTATATCAACTCGCTGTATTCTTTCGTTTTCTTCCATAGTTATTTAAAAATAATGTGCAAAGGTACTAAAAAAAACTGATTTGGCAATAAAAAAGAATATTTTTTAAATAAAGAAAAATGCATCAAAAATTATATGTTGTAAGCCTCAATCATCAAATCTTTGCATATTGTAAGAAAATACTTTTTTATCAATTTTATTTGATACATATATTCAAGAAATAAGACTTTCAGCAATATAGTTAGTTATATGACAATATTTTTATTAATCCTGCGTTATACTGTTTAAACATTCAACATACCAAAGAATAAAAAAATGGACAAAAGAATTCTTAATTTCAGCAAGTTATTGGTATTATCAATAATCGCTTTGAGTTTTTTCGCTTGTGGCGACAACGAAAGTACTAAACTACCTCCAATTGATAATGGTAAAGACGGATTGTATATACTCTGTGAGGGCGTTTTTCAACATAACAATTCAGCTCTTGACTTCTATCCTACCGATAGTAGTATTGAGAAAGATATATTTCAAACCGTAAATTCAATGGGACTAGGCGAAACGGCAAACGA
This sequence comes from Bacteroidales bacterium, assembly GCA_017477025.1. Taxonomy (GTDB): domain Bacteria; phylum Bacteroidota; class Bacteroidia; order Bacteroidales; family P3; genus Scybalousia_A. Next base: position 5,287 of record JAFUYA010000035.1, read on the forward strand.
TATGATTAAAGTAGGAAATGAATTGTGGATTGCTGTCTCCGGTTCAGCTACTGTCATGATCTTAAATTTGTCTGACGGAGCATTATTAAAAATGATTCCTATTGTTAATGAAAGAGGAGTTAATAGACAGCCAAGACATTTGATTCAATATGGTAACTACGTATATTTAACTTGTTTTGACGGTAATGTAATCAAAATTTCAGTCAAAAATAAAGAAATATCCGGCATATTGAATACAAAAGGCAGAAATCCTGAAGGCATAGCCACTGCGAAGGGAAAGATATATGTAACAAATAGCGGTGGATTGGATTTTCCTAACTATGATACCTCAGTATCGGTTATTGATCCTACAACATTCAGTGTTGAAAAACTTATCAAAGTTAAGGACAATCCGCAGGTAATAAAGGCATACAATAACAAAGTCTATGTCGTTTCAACCGGAGATTATAGTGATTCATATCGTCTGACGGTAATTGAGGATGGAGAGAAAAAGGATTCCGTAGATATGAATATTACCGATTTTGCTTTTTATAACGGATTTCTGTACTATATATACAAACCATGGGGTAGCGGAAAGGCAACTTTGAATAAATTAGATGTAAATAATATTCATTCCGCTCCTGTTGAGTTTGCCAAAGTTCCGGAAAAATTAGTAACTCCGTATCGTATTTGCATCATCAACGATACTATTTATGTTTGTGATAATAAGAATGCTACAGTATCAGGAGAAGTTTTTGTATTTAATAACAATGACGGTTTCTTGTATTCCTTTGAAACGTCAATCGGTCCTAATACTATCATAAAGAAAAAATAAGATAGTCGAATAAACAATAAACCTTTTATAATTAAAACGGTAAAAATAATTGCTATTTTTACCGTTTTTGTTCTTGTAATATCATTGACATTGAAAAAAAATTATTAAATTTGCAAATCGTTTATTGTAACGTATGAAATTTGTTTAAAACTTAAATAATTAGTACTATGCAGAAAAAGGGAAATAAATACGGAACTCACCGTGTAATTGAGCCGAAAGGTGTATTACCGCAGCCGGCTAATAAGATTGACAACAATATGGATGAAATTTATGACAATGAAATCCTTATTGACGTTCAAACACTTAATATCGATTCAGCTTCATTTACAGATATTCATAATTTTGCTAAAGCACAAGCCGGTGAAGGAGCAAGTGAAGAAAAGATAGAAGAAGAAATTAAAAAAGAGATGCTTCTTAATGTAGAGTTGCAGGGCAAACATCGCAATAGAAGAACAGGAAGCGGTGGTATGCTTTTAGGCCGTGTAGAGAAAATAGGTGATGCTCTAAAGGGAAAGATTGATTTGAAAGAGGGTGACCGTATTGCCACATTGGTATCCTTATCTCTTACACCGTTGAGAATTGATGAAATCATAAAAATCAAAGCTGACGTTGATCAAGTTGATATCAAAGGAAAAGCAATCTTGTTTGAAAGCGGTATATACGCAAAAATTCCTGATGATATGCCTGAAAAACTTGCTTTGTCTGCTTTGGATGTTGCCGGAGCTCCTGCTCAAACTGCAAAACTTTGTCAATACGGACAAAATGTTGTTATTTTAGGTGCAGGCGGTAAAAGCGGTATGCTTTGCTGTTATGAAGCAAAAAAACGCGTAGGCGTTACAGGTAAGGTTATAGGTTTAACTAATAGTCCGAAATCAACAAATCGTTTGAAAGATTTGGAGTTTTGTGATGTAGTTGTATCTGTTGCAGGTAAAACGCCTGTAGAGGTTTATGAACTTGTAAGCGAATTAACTAACGGCAAAATGGCTGATGTTACAATCAATTGTGTTAATGTACCTGATCAGGAAATGACAGCCGTACTTTGTACAAAAGATGACGGAGTTGTTTATTTCTTCTCTATGGCAACAAGTTTCACAAAAGCTTCCTTGGGTGCCGAAGGAATAGGATCCGATGTTAATATGATAATGGGTAACGGATATACGAAAGGACACGCAGAATTTACCTTACAAGAACTTCGCGAGAGTCCTAAATTACGCAAAATATTTGAAGAATTATATGCTTAATTCCGAATTCAATTCAAAAAAAACACGGTGTCATTAAAACTGACACCGTGTTTTTTTATATTCACAGGTAGATATTCAATGTTAATATGTCATTTATATGAATACTAACTAAAAGCAATTATAATTTTTTACTTTATATTTAATTCCGTCTGATGCACTTCTTAATTACAAAATAGTTTTTTACAAGATGCTAAATCAGTTGTTATTTTCCACTATTGCTTTTCAGAAACATTAATCATGTAGCCTATGGAATGAATATTATCAATCGTAACGTTTTCGTCTTTTAACAGATATTTACGCAACCGAGTCATATAAACGTCCATACATCTTGCTGTCTGATAATCGTCCTTTCGCCAAATGTCCGTTAAAAGCCTGTGTCTTGATACCACTTTCCCTTTACTGATACAAAGTTTCTGTAGTATCATACACTCTTTTTTTGTCAGATGTACATCGGTATGTATATCTCCATCCCTAAACTGCAATATTGACGTACGTACATTTAACTTATATTTTCCTATACTAAAACTTATTCGATTATTTTCCTTAACTTGCAAATTTTCTGCATCATTCAACATTCTTGCAAGCAAACTCCTCATCACAAGAGGTTTTTTTATTGTATGAAATACAGGATTTGTCGTTTCAATGAAAAGTTTTGAAGAATCATTTTCACATATAAAATAAATAACCGTCTTATCGTCAAAATCCAACAAAGAGTTAGCCGATTCAATATTTCCATCTCTTTGTTCTCTAATGTCAAATATTGCGAACGTGATGGCATATTGTCTTTTTATTCTATCCGTTTCCCGCTTTGTTTGAGGGCAGAAAACATTATAATACTTGCGTTCAAAATACAACTGCAAACTTCTTTGCAAATCAAGTTCGGACAGTTTCAGTAATATGTTTCCTTTTCTGACTCTTGTCATAAACCTTTGTTGTAATATCTTATCTGACCTTTCTGAATAATTTATTCCAACGTATTTTCTTAAATCCGCTCTGATCTTTATTCCAAGACAACCAAACAAAGGAGGCTTTTCCGACAACGTGATCTTCAGGTACAAATCCCCAATAACGAGAATCCGCACTGTTGTGCCTGTTGTCCCCCATCATCCAATAATAATCCATTTTGAATTTATATGATGTGGCTTTCTTTCCGTTCAAATACCAATCTTCTCCTCTTTTTTCCAAAGTATTGTTCTCAAATATGCGTATGCAACGACCGTAAAACATTTCGTTTTCATCATTAAGGACAATTTCCATTCCTTTTTTCGGAATAACCACCGAGCCGTAATTATCAACATTCCAATTATATGCATCAGAATAAGGATATAAATCCCTGCTTTTGAAACCTTTCATTGCAAGTACAGGTTCTATTCCCTCAATGTATTCCATCTGTTTAATCTTCTCTATTATTTCTTTACTCAACGGCAAAGTAGGATAGTTTTTTAAAGTTGCAATCTGTTCTTCACTTATCCCTGCCTGTTGCAGAAAAGATGCTACATTAGGAAGTTCAGGATGGAAAAGAATCTGACTATACAACATTGTATTATCATCAGCAATCAAAGAATAATCCCCTTTATTAACGCTCATAGGTTCAATATTGATTACGTAAGGATTATTTTTCAATGTTTGTATTTGTGTTTTTGTCAAACTCATATAGCAATACAATCCCATCATCTGCATATCTTCCTTACTTACTCCTATATTCAACAACTCTTTTTCATTGAAGAAATAACCGTCCTTTATTTTTACATAATATGTCAGTTGAAAATCTTTCGGAGATTCAAGTTTTTTACCGTTTATAAACACAATACCATCTTCTATTTTCAGAGTTTCGCCGGGCAAACCTATACAACGTTTGATAAAATTCTCACGTTTATCAACAGGACGAGCTATAATATCTCCGAATCTTCCCCTGTCACTTCTGACACTTTCTCTTCCATACTCACGGCATAGAGAGTAGTAACTCTGATTGCTTTGATAAACGGTAGAAAGTGTATCTCCGTCAGGAAAATTGAATACTACTGCATCTCCTCTTTTAATCTCACCCAACCCCGGTAAGCGGTGATACGGCAATTTAATCCATTCCACGTATGATTTTGTATTCAAAAGAGGTACGGTATGATGTGTAAGCGGAACGGATAACGGAGTCATAGGAATACGAGGCCCGTACGCCATTTTGCTGACAAATAAAAAATCACCTACCAACAAACTTTTCTCCATGGATGAGGATGGTATTTTGTAGGCTTCAAAGAACATACTGCGTATTATCGTAGCGGCAATAACGGCAAATATAATAGCGTCCGCCCAATCTCTAACAGCACCTACCTTATATTCCTCCGCATCCTTGGGATAAGTATATACATCTTTACCGAAACCCATCAACGGCAACATTACCCAAGGAAACAATGCGACAAGTATTTGATAACCCAAACCTCTGTGAGAAAAACATTTGGCAAACTCAATGAAAATAAGTATAATTACAAAAACATTGATAAAAGGTATCAGCATATAGATAAACCACCAAAACTTTTTATCAATTATTTTAGTCGCTATCCACACATTGTAGAAAGGTATCAGGGAATGCCAGCCTCTTATTCTGAAATCTATACCTTTTATCTCTATTTTGTTCTCAGTGATTTTTTGACCTGCTTTCTCAAATATTTTCCATAAACCGACAAATACCAATACGGTTTGACAGGCAAATATCAGCAAATATGTATCCATCTTAATTTATGCGTATTAAAAATTGTAAACTGGAGTGCAAATTTACGAAAAAAACACAATACAAGGAAATATTTTTACGTTGTTTATGTGATTTTTCAGAAAAACACAACAAGTAAGAATAAAAAATATGAAAAAACATTTTACACTTATTACATCATTATTAATGGCATTTACTCTGTTTGCACAAAATCAGGATGCACAGACAACAAAAAAGATGTTACAATTAATGTGGATGATGGATAATTTTTATGTTGATACGTTGAATTTGCCGAATATTACCGAAAAAGGTATGGTAGAAATGTTAAAACAACTTGATCCCCACTCCGCTTACATACCTAAAAAAGACGTTGCGGCAATGAACGAGCCTTTACAAGGCAGTATTATCGGCATAGGGATAACCTACCAGTTATCTTCGGATACCATTCACGTCGTTGATGTAGTTGCCGACGGTCCGAGTGAAAAAGTCGGATTACTTCCCGGAGATAAAATAATAAAAGTTGATGATACTTCAGCGACAGGAAAACAAATCAATCAAGATTGGGTTATCAAACATTTAAGAGGTAAGAAAGGAACAAAGGTCAAAATATCCGTATTGAGGAACAATAAAAAAGAAATAACTTTTGATATTATCCGCGACAAAATACCATTGAATAGTATTGATACGTGGTTTATGGTTGATAAGGAAATAGGCTATATTTCTTTAAGACGCTACGCCCAAACCTCCGATGAAGAGTTCAGAAAAGCAGTTGAGGAGTTGAAAAAACAGGGTATGAAGAAACTTATCTTCGATTTACGTTCCAACGGAGGAGGTTACCTTGATGCCGCTCAAAAGATTGTGGACGAATTTCTGACTAAAAACAAATTGATTGTATATACACAAGGTACAAAATCACCGCGACAGGAATTGAGATCCTCTAAAAAAGGTGTATGGGAAAACGGAGATTTGGTAATCCTGACTGACGAATATACCGCTTCGGCATCAGAGATTACTTCCGGAGCTGTGCAAGATTGGGATCGCGGAGTAATCATCGGAAGGCGTACTTTCGGAAAAGGGCTGGTTCAAAGGCCTTTCAATATGGCTGACGGCTCACAAGTGCGTCTTACAATTGCAAGGTATTATATTCCTTCAGGACGTTGCATCCAAAAACCGTATAATGACGGAGTTGAAGAATATTATAAAGATTATCAGAAAAGATATGCTCACGGCGAAACCGTAAATAAAGACAGTATTTCTTTTCCTGACAGCCTGAAATTTTATACTAACAACAAACGTACCGTATATGGCGGTGGCGGAGTTATGCCTGACATCTTTGTTCCTATGGATACTACACGTGCATCCGATTATTTTATCAATCTACGCAGTAAAAATCTGTTCAATGAGTTTGCTCTTTCCTACGTTGAGGCTAACAGAAACGATATTTTGAATAAATATCCTACTTATGAGGCATTTGATTCGGTTTGGCAATCACTTCATTTGATTGATGAATTTACTCGCTTTGCTGAAGATAATGGAGTCAAACCTGAAATCATAAAAACCGACTGGGTAAATAGAATTGTGACGGATTATTTGAAAGAATTGCAGAAAGATACCGCAAAAATTAATTCTTATACCTTATATGAGGACTACGCAAAGGAACTTTTGAACGACAAAAATATGAACAACGAGATTCTTTCTAAAGCCCGTCAGGAGGATGTCAAACAAAAGGAATATATTGCGTCTTCTCAAAAGTTTATTGAGGCAAATTTGAAAGGCAACATCGCAAGACATCTGTACGGTATTAAATATTACTACAAAGCAGTGCAACAAAATGACGATACCATGCAACAAGCAATAAGCCTTTTGAAGAACGAGAAGCGTTACAAGGCAATCCTCAAAGGCAAATAATAAGTATTTCATCTGAAAAAAACGACAAGAATTACAATTTCTTTGCTTTTTCGCAGTCGTTGTAAAAGAAAGAAATCTTTTTTGAAGAAAACAATCCCGCATTCAAAAAAGATTTCTTTCTTTTTTATTAATTTTTACTGGATTATCTGTTAAACCTTAACGAACGTATTTATAAACGGTATAGATTTTTCAACAAAATATCTCTGTCCTTTCCGACATTCCAATTGTTGGCATACATTTGATTCAAACGATGTATCGTTTGAGATGCGAGATTCTTGTCTTTTATATTCTCACTTACTGAAAAAACGGATTTTCTCAACTTCGGCAACTCATTGAGTTTAGTATCGCTCTCGTTATATCCTACAAAAGTTTTCTTGGAAAACAAAACAAGCAAATCATTTCTCAAAGCAATAAAGTGTCTTTTGCAAAAAGCGATAACAAACGGGAAAAACAACAGAATGAGCAATGCAAAAGCAATATCGAATAAACGTTTTTTTCTTTTGTTATCATCGGTAACAATACTGCTTACACTCATAACGTAAATATCGGTAGGTGTATTTATGGTATTGCTGCCTATTATGAAATCGGTTACTTCAGGTGCAATTGTAAATCTTACATTAGTTTTTGATAAATCACTCATGACGGCGATAATCTTACTCTGCGGTAGAGATTTGCTGCAAAAAATGACCTCATTAACATGATAAATCCGTATGATATCCTCAATCTGAGAAAGATTTCCCAAGAAATAGTTGCTGTCTTCCGAATCGTCCGTGCTGACAAGTCCGATAAACTCAGGTTTCAAATCCGTTGAACGCAACAAATCCGTAACACGTTTGGTTTCCGCCTTATCCCCTATTATTACGTATGAAGATGAATTTTCATTTAAACTCCAATGACCCGTTTTTACATAATGCAACAAATACCTTTCCGCAAAAAGGATGAAAAAGGCCAGTATCGAACCCATTATTACCATTGCACGGGAGTATCGCAAGTATGCCGGCATCAAGGAATACACAACCAATATGGCTATCATTCCGAAAAATACACCTAATATAAGTTTATTCGGTCGGAATTTACCGTAACCGCCGAACAAATACACACTAACCAGAAGTATAATTATATATATAGGTATTGCGACTAATATGTAGTGCATCGGATAGTAATCCGCCGTTCCCCAATAGTATGTCGCCCAAAATTTTTCCAAAAAGAAGAAACCTGCATATACAAGTAAGAAATCCAAAATCGGAAGTGCAGTTTTTTTGAATATACGTAACAAAAATGATATGGTTGCTCTTGCCCATATTGCAAGTTTTATTATCAATGAAAATACTTTTGTCTGCTTTTTTTTCAGATGTTTTTTGGCAAAAATATCCATTGCGTTGTAAAATGTGTAAACATAATTCAACGAACCTTTTTTGGTACTTTCACCTTTATAGTGAATAATCGAAGTATCAGCAAAGTAATAATTCTTATATCCGCCCTCGGTAATACGATACGACAAATCTATATCCTCACCGTACATAAAAAACGTTTCATCCAACAAACCGACTTTGTCAAGTGCGGTTTTACGCATCAACATAAAGGCTCCGGCAAGAATATCAACTTCATTGGTTTTGTCGTAAGGGAGATGTCCCATATAATATCCGCAATACTTCCTGCTGTGAGGAAATATCTTGGTAAGTCCCGTCATTTTACAAAAACAAACCCACGGAGTAGGAAATCCTCTTTTGCTTTCTTTAAGAATTTTTCCCTGACCGTCTATCATCTTCACTCCCAATCCGCCTGCATCCTGATGGGAATCCATAAAATTCAGACACTTGACAAACGTATCTTCTTCCACAACGGTATCAGGATTTAACAACAGGACGTATTCTCCGCTTGAAATCCTTATGGCTTGATTGTTTGCCTTTGCAAAACCTACATTTTCTTTATTTTCAATAAGTTTTACTTCGGGAAACTTGCTTTTAAGCATCGAAACCGAACCATCCACAGAATTATTATCAACAACGAACACTTCGGATTCAATGTTTTTCAGAGCCTTTCTTACACTCAAAAGGCAATGTTCCAAAAAATGTTCGACATTATAATTTACTATTACGACAGACAGTTTCATCAAATCAATATCTATTAAAAACAACCTTGCAAAGTTACGAATAATTTTTGTAATACGTAAAAATATCTTTGTAATCAATGAGAATATTTTTGAAATCAGTGAAAAGAGTTTTGTTTCAGACCGTCTGAAAAAGATTTTAGACCGTCCAAAACTATATTTTGGACGGTCTGAAATATCATTTTGAACCGTCCTTACAAAATTCTTTTTAATGATTTCAAAAATTTTTTCACACTTTTCAAATGTTTTTCCATTGTTTTCAAATTTTATTTCATTTTTTCATCAAACCTGTGCAGTAAATTTATCGAATTATTAGTAACTTTGCAACCTTAAATACTATATACAATATATTTATATTATGGGCTGTGCTTTGACTTTGGCTATTGTGGCACTTGTAATGAGCGGAAATTTCTTCTATGCCGCAATTGCGTTCATTATCGGATTACTTTTTGATACCAAAAATTCAAAACAGGAGAATTTTAACTATGACAAGAAAGTTTCTTTCATAGATAATTTATTGATTCTGTTTGCTTTCATCATAAAAGCCGATGGTCGTGTTACCAAATTGGAAGTAAGTTACATTCGTTCTTTTCTTCAGAAAAATTTCGGAACAGATCAGGCAAATAAAAGTATGCTTGACTTACGCGACATATTGAAAGACGAAACTCTTTCCCTCAAACAGACTTGTTCTGATATAAACCGTATTCTCAATTATTCTCAAAAACTGGAACTTCTGCATTTCTTGTTCAAAATATCCTCCGTTGATGCCGACATATCTAAACAAGAACTTGAAGTAATCCATACAATATCCTCTTATTTAAGAATTTCTGCATGGGATTTCGGTACAATACAGGCTATGTACATCAACTCTCAATACAATAAGCAGGAATACGGCAATAATAACGGTTATTATCAACAATCTGCACAAAATCAATTGAAAAATGCTTACAAAATACTGCAGGTAAGTGAGGATGCGACAAATGAAGAAATAAAAAAATCATATAGAAAACTGGTAATCAAGTATCACCCTGATAAAGTGGCTTCGTTGGGAGAGGAAATTCAAAAACAGGCAAAGGAAAAGTTCCAACAAATCAACGCAGCGTACGAATTAATAAAGAAAGAAAGGAATATAAATTAATGTTTACCGAATACTCTCTTTGGTTTTTACCGCTGTTGTTAATAGTTGCGTTTGCAGGTTCATTTTTCAGTTACGGAAGACATCGTTTCGGATTGAAAAATGATGCTGATAGTGTTTCAACATTCGCTCCCAAGCAAAAATACATTCTGTTTGCTTTGAGATTTTTGGGAATATTTTTGATTTTGTTTCTATTTCTCTCACCTGTTAAACAAATCAAAAACAAGACAATAGAAAAACCAAC
>JAFUYA010000036.1 GCA_017477025.1 Bacteroidales bacterium
AAGAAAGGATAAATATGCATTATACCGGAGAAGTCTATAGACATCCTTTGGAAGCAAAGACGCCGTTATTGGAAGTAACAACAGGTTGTTCGTGGTGCAAATGTACATTTTGTGCTATGTATCTTCATTCACCGTTTGCGATTTCGGATTTAAACATAATAGAAGAAGATTTGCAGGAAATAAAAAGTATTTACGGAGAAAATATTTCACGTATTTCGTTGGTGAATGGTGATGTTTTATCACTGCCGAGTGAAAGAATAATCAAGATTTTGGAACTGATTAATAAGTACTTTCCTAATATCAAAGTTATCTCTGCACAGGTTTCTATACGCAATCTGAAACACCACACAACTGAAAGTTTAAAACAGATGAAATCATTACATTTCAATTTGTTTTATATCGGTATTGAAACAGGTTATGATTCTGCATTGCAGTTTATGAATAAAGGTGTTACAAATGCAGATCAATACGAACAATTACATAAACTTAACGGGGCGGAGATTGATTTTGCGGCATTGTTGATGATAGGCATTGCAGGAAAAGGCAAGAGCGAAGATAATGTAAAAGCAACGGCAAAACTGTTGAATGAAACTAAACCGACTATGGTATTATTACGACTGCAGTAGTAAAAGGATCCAAATTGGAGCAATTAAGAGATAACGGAGAATTTGTTGAGCAGACTGAAAGGGAACATATTTCAGAGGAAATTGCTCTTATAAAGAGTTTGCACTTAGACGGCAGTATATTCTTCGGTTCCCATGCCTTGAATATGGTACATGTCAGCGGTCGTTTGGGACCTGACACGGAAAAGATATTAGACCGTCTGAATGCGGCTTTAAAAGAAATTCCTGATAATATTCTTGACAGCATCTTACAAAGAAGTAATGTTTAATAATTAATAAGACAGGAAAAAATTATGCAAACAGAAGGAACTATGTACCGACCTCCCGTTGAAGCAAACACATTTGTTTTTCAGGTTGCGGCAGGTTGTACGCACAATAAGTGTAAATTCTGCACGATGTTCAGAGATAAGAAGTTTCATTTGATTAAAGAAGATGTTTTACGTTCCAATCTGGCTGAAGTAAAGGAATATTACGGTCGTTATGGCTTAAAATTAGAACGTATCTTCCTTGATGACGGAGATGTATTCTCTCTTTCTGCGGACAAGTTGGAAAATATTATCAACCTGATAAGAGAGTATTTCCCAGAATTGAAAGAAATAACTATGTATGCCGCAGTAAGAAATTTAAAACATAAGTCAAATGAAGATTTACTGCGGTTGAAAGATTTAGGAGTTAATGACTTATACATAGGATACGAGTGCGGATTGGATGATTGTTTGATGTTTATGAACAAAGGACACAATACGGAGGAATCCATCCGGCAAGCAGATAGATTAAACCAAGTAGGGATACGCCATCATGCCTTGTTAATTATCGGAATGGCAGGAAAAGGCAGAGCAGAAGAAAGCGGTATGGCGGCAGCAAGACTTGTTAATAAAATAAAACCGGGGATTGTACTATTGACAACGTTATCTGTTTTTGACGACAGCGATTTAAAGCAGGAGATTATCAATAATAATTTTACATAAGCAAAAGAAAAGGAGATACTTACCGAAGAACTTGTATTGTTGGACAATATTAATGACGGAAATATTTACTTTTGGGCAAGTCATTCGCTTAACTCCGTACCGATGGAAGGATATATTTATAAGGACAGGGAGAATATGCGGAGAAAATTACAATATGCAATAGAAAATATTGACGAAGAAACATTTGCTCAACAATTTAAAAGGGAAAGATTGTAAGAATAAAAAAAGAAAAACAAATATAAGACAATGGAAGAAAGACAAATAAGAGCCATATTCATTAACGGCTCACCGAGAAAGAATAAAAATACATTTCAAATGCTTGAAAAAGCAATGCTGGGAGCAAAAGAAGAAGGTGCAATAACTGAAATGATAAGCCTTTACGAAATAGATTTCAAAGGATGCAAAAGTTGTTTTGCCTGCAAGTTAAAAAACGCCAGAACTGACGGTGTTTGTGCCGTTAAAGATGATTTAAAACCTATTTTGGAAAGATGCAAGGAGGCCGATGTCCTTGTTTTAGGCTCTCCTGTGTATTTTTCTTATCCTTCGGGCGAAATCCGTTCATTTATGGAGAGATTGATTTTTCCTAATTTCTCATACGAAGCAGATGAAAGCGGTAACCGTATTCCTCCGGTGAAATATCCGAAACATACGGCAATGATTTTTACGATGAATATCAAAGAACAAATGCTCAAAGATTGGCATTATGATATTCTCTTGGGAACTTGCTCTGAGCAGATGAAAGCAGGATTTATTAACTGCGAAACTCTGTGTGCCTGTGATACATATCAATTCAATGATTATTCTAAATATGCCGTCAACGTCTTCAACGAAGAAGCTAAACGCAAACAAAGGGATGAGCATTTCCCTGTTGATTTGAACAATGCCTATCAATTGGGCAGACGGTTAGTGAATAACGCCCGCTCAATGAGATAAATTTTAATAAAAATCAGTGATTAAATAAATTAAAGTCTCACTTCAGTGAAATAAAGTGGGACTTTAATCTTATGAAATGCTATTTTAAATTATTTGTTTTTGATTCTGTATTTATATTTCGGCAATCTTTGACGGTGCAGTGCCGAAATAATCTTTGAAAATGTGGGTAAAATGTGTCGGATTCTCAAATCCTAAGGAGTAAGCCACTTCCGAAACGGGCATTGCGGTACTTTGCAAGAGTTCTTTGGCTTTTTGCAACCGTTTTTCCCTTATATATTTGGCAGGAGTTGTATTATAAATCTGTTGAAAGTCCCTTTTGAACGAAGAAAGACTCCTTCCCGACAAATAAGCCAAGTCTTCCAAAGATACAGGTGAGGTGTAATTTTGCTCAACTATGCGATGGATGTCCGCTTTTACGGGATTACGCAATTGAAGTATCTGACGGAAAATATTTTTACTGCAATCCATAACATTATATAACAATTCCATAACCTTTAACCGCAAAAGACCTTCGTTAATCTGCGAAGGATTGTCAAAATACGGCGAAAGGGATTTGCAATAAGCAATCAAAGCATCACTCATTTGGCTTACCTTGACAGTATATTCCTCTTTCATCGGCGGAATTTGTACATTCTGTGATGTAAGAAAGTCTTTTATCAAATTATCCTGCAATGCAAAAAGCATACTTTCAAACAATCCTGTTCCGTTGTTGCCTTCTTTTATATAGGAAACTGATTGTGATTTCTTTAAAAGTATCATCTCGTTTTTATTTACAACAAACGTTTGATTGCCACAAGATAAGGTTACCCTGCCACCTAACACTACATAAAGCAGGTGCTGTTGTAAAAAGAAAGTTCCTCTTTCGCCTGCCGTAACTATGCATTGGTCTATGACAGAACCGCCATCCAAGACAAGAGAACTTGAAGAGTAATCACCCGAAACTAATGCAGTTGGAAACTTTATTACTTTTGCCATAATGTTATCAATAAAAAAGTCTGCAAATTTACTGAAAAATTTACAGACTTTTAATTTTACACTATTTAACAGTGTCGGAATTTTGGTTATATGCCTTTGCAACGCATTTCCATTCGCCGTTAATCTTCAGAAGTAACAAAACGTCTGTAAAATCTATCGTTCCGCCCCAACCTTCTTCCAAAACACGGACAACGGCAAGCGTTTCCTCCAATTCCAATACGTCAATACGGGTTTTAAATTCCTTTCCCGCTCCGACAGTATCAACATTCTTGTAAAATTGTTCAATACTGCCACGTTCCAATTCGCCGTTCAAAAATCCGAAAAGGCAAGCATCCTCCGTAAACAGTTCCTTTGCATATTTGCTGTTACCTTCTGCAACGCTGCGTGTAAATTTCTCCGCAGCCTTTACTACTGCGTTGTAATCTTCTATTGAACTTCTCATTTTATTTCTTGTTTTTGTCGTGATAAATCTTGCTCACAATTTTCCATTCTCCGTTTTCGCCTTTTGCAAGTGTGAACATATCGTCAAAATCGGACAACTTGCTGAAATGGGATTCAATTCTTACAAATGCAATATCGCCTGCAACATTCAATTCCTGCAATTCGTAAGAAACTTCTTCTTCTCCCGTTTGACCCAAAACTTCAAACAATGCGTTGATAGGCACGGTTACGATTTTGTCATCTTCAACCCAAGACATTGTTGCTTCTTTTGTAAAGGCTTTTTCGCCTAATTCTTTTCTGCCTTTACGTCCTGCTTCTGCGTAAAGTTCAACGGCTTTCATAATTTCCGTTTTTTCTTGCTCTGTGTAATTCATTGCTGTTTTATTTTCTGTTTGTTCTGCTTTATTGTCCGTACATTTTTCTTTTTTATCACAATTACAAGCCGTAAATGCAACACAGAAAAACATCAGACATACAATTAATTTTTTCATTTTCTTTATTTGTTTATTTTGTTTGACAATTAAATTTTTCACTTTGCAAAATTACAACCGTTTAATGAAGTGTAATTGGCAAAAAAGTCCAAGTTATCTGCTTTTTAAGTCCAAAAACAATAATAAATTTACAAAAACATATAGCAATATTGCTTTTGATCGTTGCCTTTGCATAGATTAATCCTGCCATTTATCACCTGATTTCCGCCAAAAGTGATGTTGTTTTTGCCACTTGCGAAAATAGTAACAAAAATACCTCCTCTTTTTAGCAAAAATACCAGGGCTTTTTGATAAAAATACCCCCTTTTTTCTGAACTCTTTCCGCAAGTGGCAAAATTCTTTTATAGTAAGGTGGAATTATTATCATTTTCGGCAGGATTTTATTAGGGATAAGTGATATTTTATATTATATCAGATAATTGCAAAATAAAAATTAATTTTTTTGAGATTGATGTTTGGTAATTTACGAACAATTTGTAATTTTGCAAACTGAAATATTAATATTATAATTCGTAAAAAGAGATGAAGAAACTAACAGAAGATGAACTTAACTTATTGTTTGCCATTTGTAAAGCGATGGGACACAAAAACAGAATGGATATTCTGAATTTTCTTGCTACACAAACGGAATGTTATTTCGGAGATATTCACGAAGAATTGCCCATTGCCAAGGCTACGGTGTCGCAACACTTAAA
>JAFUYA010000037.1 GCA_017477025.1 Bacteroidales bacterium
GTTACGTTCGCAGTTATACGAGAAAGAACTAAGGAAAAAACAGGAGAAGATAGCAGCGATAGAAGCCGGTAAAAAACGTGTTGAGTGGGGCAGTCAAATAAGGTCGTATGTTCTGCATCCTTATCATATGGTTAAGGACCTGCGTACTTCGTATGAAACTTCGGATACAACAGCTGTATTGGATGGAGATTTAGATGATATGATAAAAGCGTATTTAATGGAATTTGGAGGATAGTTAAAGCGGTATTACGAATATCTAAAATAGAAGGATTAAAGGTTAATAAATTATTATATTAGTTTTTTTGATCTTGGAGTAAAGTACACAGAAAAATTATTTTTACCATACGAAATTATTTGTATAGGTCTTGAGGTATAAAAAAATATTTTGTACCTAATCTGTTTCATCTTTCTTAAGTAATATATACAACATATACGGCTGTTAGGTATTCCTTTTGTACAAAAAGCAAAAAGTATTGAATATTTTAGATAGTGGTTATTTTATATAAATATGTATATACATATATGCTTATTATTCAAAACACAGTGTTGATTTGTAATTGAAACAATCTGCATTGTGTTTTTTACATCAGACATATATTTTATTCATGAAAACTTAAGTGAGGATATTCAGATTCTACATTGTAAGGGATAGGGTAAAATATAGCGGTTTTAGGATTGAAAAAATAGCGGAGCGTTTGCATGTAGTATGTTTAAATGGCATAAGTAATGAAATTATAATATATTCCAATTTAAAATAGTTGTTGCCTTTCATTTGGAGCGGATATTTAAACAGGATTCATATAGATTTCTATTGATATGTATGCTGTGTTCCTTGGATATTGATTAAAATATTAACCAATATCCTTTAAAATTTCTCTAAAATTATTATTTTTGCAAAATTAAAATATTTAGGATAAAATGGCGGATTTCACACACCTGCACGTACATACGCAATATTCCATACTGGATGGAGCATGTAATATTAAAAAGTTAGTAAGAAAGACTAAGGAATTAGGAATGGACACTTTGGCAATAACGGATCACGGTGCAATGTACGGAGTGTTGGATTTCAGAAATACTTGTGTCAAAGAGGGAATAAAGCCTATATTAGGGTGTGAAATGTATGTGGTGCCGAGTAATCGTTTTGATAAAAATGAGGGACGAGGTCATCATTTAATCTTATTAGCTAAGAACGAAATCGGATACAAGAACTTAATAAAATTGGATTCTTTGGGATTTGATCCACAGGCTTTTTATTACAATTCACGGATTGATAAAGAATTATTGTTTAAGTATCATGAAGGTTTGATATGTTCCTCGGCTTGTGTAGCAGGAATTATTCCTCGATTGTTATATGCTAACAAAATTGAAGAGGCAGAGGAAGTCGCTTTGGAATATAAAGAAGTATTCAAAGACGATTATTACATAGAATTACAGAACTTTTGTGGCAAAAATGAATTGCAAAATGATGTTAATCCTAAACTTATTGCACTTGCAAATAAACTTGATATTAAGCTGATAGCAACAAATGACGTCCATTTTATAAATAAAGAAGATTTTTTTGCACACCGTATTCTTATATGTCTGTCTACAGGGACTACGATAAATAAGGAATCAAAATTATTATATTCAGGAGAGGAGTATTTGAAAACGCCCGATCAGATGGCTGAGTTATTCAAAGATGTTCCGCAGGCAATAGAAAATACACGTGAGGTGGCAAATAAAATTGAGGAATATGAATTGGAAAGAGGACCAATACTTCCTGTGTTTGATATTCCTTTAGAGTTTGGAAAGATAGAAGATTATTATGAGAAATTCCCTTTGAACGCTGTACGTGATGATATTTTAGACCAGTTAGTTAAACGAAATAAAGTATCATGTGAGGCAGATGAACAGAAAAAAAATGAGGCAATTGATAAGTCTTTACAAGATAAAGGCGGATATGATAAAATTGTGCGTACGAAATTTGATTTCGCATATTTGAGACATTTGACTTATGAGGGAGCGGCAAAGCGTTATCCTATGCCTTTGGACGATAAGGTAAGGGAGCGAATTGATATGGAGTTGGATACTATTGAGTGGATGGGTTTTCCGGGGTATTTTTTGATTGTTCAAGACTTTATCAACCAAAGTAGGGAGAAACTGGGAGTTGTTATAGGCCCTGGTAGAGGTTCTGCGGCAGGGAGTGTGGTGGCATATTGTTTGGGAATAACGCAGATTGAACCGATGAAATATGATTTGTTGTTTGAGCGTTTCTTGAATCCGGATCGTATTTCCTTACCGGATATAGATGTTGATTTTGATGATGAGGGTAGAGCCAGAACATTAAAATATGTGCAGGATAAATACGGAGCATCACATGTTGCTCAAATTACCACCTTCGGCACTATGGCTGCCAAGATGAGCATAAAGGATGTAGCCCGTGTGCTGGAACTGCCACTGCAAGATGCCAATCGGTTGGCAAGTTATGTTCCGACAAGACCTGGTATCACCTTGGATCAGGCGATACAAGAGTCTCCTGAACTACAACAGATCTTACAAAACGGTAATCAGGCAGAAAAAGATGTTCTTCGTTATGCAATGGATTTGGAAGGATCAATTAGAAGTACAGGAGTTCATGCCTGTGGAATAATTATAGGCCCTGACGATATAAGTAACTATGTTCCTTTAGCAAAACCTAAGGACAGTGATATGATGGCAGTTCAGTTTGAGGGTAAACTGATCGAGAGTGTAGGTATGATAAAGATGGATTTCTTAGGATTAAGTAACTTATCCATCATAAAGGATGCCTGCGAAAATGTTTATAAATCCACAGGACAGAAGATAGATATCGACAACATCTCTTTGGAAGATAAGCAAACCTTGGAATTGTTCGCCAGTGGCAATACTACTGCAACTTTCCAGTTTGAAAGTGAAGGTATGAAAAATCATCTGAGAAATCTTAAACCCGATAAATTTGAAGATTTGATTGCTATGAATGCTCTTTATCGTCCCGGTCCAATGGCTTACATTCCTGATTTTATTAAGCGTAAACATGGAGAAGCAAAGATAGAGTATGAATTTCCTCAGATGGAGAAATATCTTAAGGATACGTATGGTATAACCGTCTATCAAGAACAAGTAATGCAACTTTCACGTGTTCTTGCCAATTTTACTCCGGGTGAAGCAGATACTTTACGTAAGGCTATGGGTAAAAAGAAAATGGACGTTATGGCAAAAATGAAAGAAAAGTTTGATAACGGTTGTCAAGCTAACGGTTTGGATAAAACAAAGACTGAGAAAATTTGGAATGATTGGGTTGAGTTTGCTAAATATGCTTTTAATAAATCACATGCTACATGCTATGCTTACGTTGCCTTTCAAACAGGTTATCTGAAAGCCCACTATCCTGCAGAGTATATGTCTGCAGTGCTAACTCACAATAAGAATAATCCGAAGAACTTGACTCTTTACATAGCGGATTGCCAAAATATGGATATTGACGTATTAGGACCTAATGTTAATGAATCGGATGTTAATTTTATGGTCAATAAAAAGGGTCAGATATTGTTTGGTTTAGGAGCAATAAAGAATGTTGGAGAAAAGGTTGTAGAGAATGTTATTGAGCAGCGAAAGATAGGCGGAGAGTATTCTTCTGCAGAAGATTTTATCACGAGAAATTTGTCTGTTATCAATAGGAAATCTATAGAATCGTTAGTCTTAGCCGGAGCATTTGATTGTTTTAAAGGTATAGACAGAGCTCAATACATTGCAAAGGATAACGGCAACGATGTAATGTTTATTGAGAAACTTATCAAGTATTGTCAGAAAAAGCAAATGCAGGCATCATCTTCTCAATTTTCTTTATTCGGAGAAGAAGAGCAGACAAGTGAATCCAATCTTTCTTATCCGAATGTTGAGCCGATGACTCTTTTGGATAAATTAAGATATGAGCGTGACCTGATAGGATTCTATGTTTCAGGGCATCCTTTGGATGATTATACTGACGAGATAAAGACTTTTGTATATAATTCAGTGACGGAATTGGATCATATGGAAGAGTTGTATAAGAATAATAAAACATCCGTATCTTTTGCTGGTATTGTCACGAAGGCCGAAGTTAGAACGGACAAGCAAGGGAAACAATTCGGTATATTTACATTAGAGGACAAGGAAGGAACTTATGAATTTGCTTTATTCAGAGATGATTTTCTTGAATTCGGGAAATATTTGCGAAAGGATTTATACCTTTATATCAAAGGAAAACTTGCTCCATCGGCATATATGAAGCAAAATGAAACAACTCCAAGGGTGAGGTTTTATTATGAAAAGATAGAACTGTTGGAAAGTATGTTTCAACAATTTGCTGCAAATATTAAGATAACGATTGACAATACAAAAATAACGGAAGATTTTGTAGAAAATATAACTCTGGCGGCAAAGAACCATAAAGGTAATTGCGACATTGTTTTTGTTGTATATGACTATAAGACGAATGTACGTGTAACATTGGAAAGTACAAAGTATAAGGTCGATGTATCCACTTTTATAAAGGAGTTAAAACCATTGTGCAAGAAAGGATATGTTTTGGATTATGTTGTAAATACAAAGATGTAAAAAGGAACTATCTATCAATCTTTTATAATAAAGATATTAAAATTGCGTTATCAAAAGAGTTTTTGCAGAATGAAGAGGAAGTTGGATTGATATCATTTGTTTTTTTGTAAAATTGTTAGAATAGAGCAATGATTCAACTATTACGATTGGAAGAAATAAAGTGTACGGCATGTTATTCTTGCGTTAAAGCGTGTCCTGTGCAGGCCGTATACATAAATCAGCAGAGTATAACACCTCAGATTAGTGATGAGAGATGTATCGGGTGCGGAGCTTGTATAAGTGCTTGTTCGTATGATGCTATAGTTCCTATTCATGAAACAGAAATTGTGGAGCGGATGTTGAAAGAGAATGAAACTGCTGCAATTTGCGATCCCGCAATTGCAGGGGAGTTTAAAGATGTGTCGGATTATCGTAAATTTGTTAATATGATTCGTCTTTTAGGCTTTAAATACGTTTGTGAAGTATCTTTCGGTGTTGATGTAATAGCTAAAAAGCAGCGAGGAGTACTTTCTTCTCATGAAGGGAAACATTTTATTACCTCACATTGCCCTGCAATGACTTTATATGTCGAGCAATTTCAACCTGAACTTGCAGGAAATATTACTCCGTTGGTTTCTCCTTTTGCGGCGACAGCATGTATTGTTCGTAAGAAATATGGAGAAAATCTGAAGGTTGTAAGTATCACCCCCTGTCCCGGAGCAAAAAAGATAAATGATAAATTCAAAGGATTGACACATATTGACGCTTTTTTGTCTTTTAAGGATCTTCGAAAAATGTTTTATACGCATAACATCAAAGAAGATAATGTTGAGTTTTCTGATTTTGATGCTCCGACAGGTCATCTTGGCTCTCTTTATCCTATTCCTCACGGGTTTGTAGAAGCCTGCGGGGAAGATACCGATATTATCGACGGTAAATTTATAACGGCAGAGGGTAAACATGATGCAATAGATGCCGTTAATCAATTTGCTAAAGAATCACGTACATTGAATTCTAATTTGAATGTATATTTTTGTGAAGGATGTTTTATGGCAACAGGTTGCAGTAAAGGAGATAAGTTTATTCGTAATGCCTTTACACGCGATTATGCAAAAAAGAGGACAGACGGTATAAATATAAAAAAGTGGCAGGAAGATATTGACTTGTGGAGTAATCAGAGTGAGATGATTCATATATATGAACCCAATTCTCAACGTCTGGCGACGCCTACTAATGAAATGATTGAGGAGGCTTTTAGTCTTCTTGGTAAAGAAGGCTCTTCAAGATCTACTAATTGTAAATCCTGCGGATATGATACTTGTTTGGAATTAGCAGTTGCCATAGCACAAGGAGTTGCCTCTGAAAAAATGTGTTTCCTGCATGCAAAGCAAGACAATACCAATTATTCCAATCAATTGAAACTTACAACGGAGAACCTTGTTTCATTGAGGAATCAACTTGACAATACATTGGAAGACTTACAGCAGACGAAACAATCTGATAATGAAGCAAAGCAAACAATTTCATCAATGTTGAATCACCTTTATCCGGCAGTTGCGATAGTGGATAATAATCTGAAGATTACACAGTCCAATACTGCATTCATTGATATATTGGGAGAAGATGCCAAAGAAATAGACGAGATTATTCCGGGGCTGAAAGGAGCAAATATTAAAACCCTTCTACCGGAAAATATATACTCCCAAGTTGAGTATGTTTTGAAAAACAGTGAGGAGATTATAAATAAGGATGTTCCTTTGAATGATGAGAAATATATCAATATAAGTATTTTCAATCTTGTTCCTAAAAAAAGCATCGGTATCATTATTCGCAATCTGTTCAGTGGGGAAGATCGACCGGAAGAGATAATCAACCGTTTGAATGAGGTAATTAAAGCCAATCTTTTAGATGTTCAACAAATAGGATTTGTTCTAGGAGAAGGAGCTGCAAGAACTGAAAAGATGCTTAACTCTATTATTCGTTCTTATAAAGAACAAATCGGCAAAAAAGAATAGGTGTATGCAGGTTAAAATAGAAGAAAGTTGGCGAGAGGTGCTTCAGGAAGAATTTAATAAGCCTTACTTCGGCAGTTTGGTGGACTTTGTCAAACAGGAATATGTCGTTAAGACTGTATATCCGAAAGGGAAAAATATTTTTAATGCATTCAACCTTTGTGGTTTTAACAATGTTAAAGTTGTTATTATAGGACAGGACCCTTACCATGAAGAAGGACAGGCACAAGGGCTGTGTTTTTCAGTTCCTGACGGTATACCAATACCTCCTTCATTAGTAAATATATATAAAGAAATTAATTCGGATCTCGGAAAGCCGATACCTCAATCAGGAGATTTGACCCGATGGGCTTTACAGGGGGTTTTGCTTTTGAATGCTACCTTGACCGTTGAAGCACATAAGGCAGGGTCTCATCAAGGTAAGGGTTGGGAAGAATTTACTGATAGTGTGATTAAATTGTTAAATGAGAAAAAAGAGCATCTGGTATTTCTGCTTTGGGGAAGTTATGCAATAAGGAAATCCGCTTTAATAAATCGAGAAAAACATTTAATTCTGACATCTCCTCATCCCTCTCCGTTAAGTGCTTATCGCGGATTTTTCGGTAACCACCACTTTTCACAGTGTAATAATTATTTAGTAGAAAATAAAATTGAACCTATAAATTGGTAAAAAATAGATAAGAAATGAAGAATATAGTAAAAGTTTTTGTTTTAATTATTGCCGTAACCGTTTCGTACGTATCCTTTGCTGTAAATATTATCGGAGAAGAACCGGAAAAGAATACAGACGGAGCGTACTTAATCTCCAAACCCGCTCATCTGATATGGATGAGTAATAGAAACAGTTTCTCAACAAAAGAAGTGTTCATATTGATGGAGAATATAGATATGTCAGGCGTGACCAACTTCAAACCTATCGGGCAATCTACCTCAACAAGCAAACAGTTCCACGGAGTGTTTGACGGCAATCACAAAGTAATAAGTAATTTAAGTTTGGAATATACTAGTAAAACAGATAACGTAGGATTATTCGGGGCTATTCATGACGGGCAAGTGAAAGATCTCACGATAAGCAATATGAGAATTTCTGTGAGTCAGGGAGGTCAATTGGGATTCATTGTCGGCAAAATCAAACCATCAACAACAAAGGATTCCTTTGATTTCGGTGTGTTTAATTGTACTGTTATGAATTCAACAATAGAAAGTTCCTGCAATGATGTCGGTGGTATTGTTGGGCAAATAGACGGTAAAAATCTTGCTCATATTGAGGGATGTGTTACAACCAATGTAGTAATAAGCGGCAACAGTGATGTCGGAGCAATCTGTGGAGAGACTTATACCAACGATGTCATTATAAAAGATAACATGATATTGGGTGGTATTGTTCTTTTTGAAGACGGGAAAGAGAAAGCATCTAAAATCAACGGACATAATAATGATTATGAGGGGAAGTATAATAACGTAGATTTGTCGACATCGCAAAGTCCGATGTTACCTCTTGTAGTAGGCAGGTGGAATTTTGTAGGTAATTACACAAATAATGAAGATTTAAAAGTAGGGTCGTTGAACAATAACGGTGAGACTCCTTTTGATTATACTTCTGCACATGATATGGCTGCTAAAAAGTTCGATTACTCGCAAAATATATGGGATACAAATTATTTGTTGGCAAAAGATGGCGGAGTATTACTTCTCGGACGCGGCATCTTTGTATGGCCTTTTGAGAAGGATGTAAAACGGCAGGAGATGAACAAAAAGACCGGAGAGATAATATACTGGACACAGGCGGAGAATAAGAATGAGAATACTTCGTGTATAATAGACATTACAAACAACGGCGAAAGAATGAACGGTGAAGAGAAGGATGAAGACAAAGGTGCCTTTTGGTTTGCATTATCCAATCCGTTCCCGTTTCCTTTGGAAGTCAAGGATATAATGTCCGGCTTTGATAATATACAGGGAGAAAATGCCGTTTATGTATGGGACGGTAATACGGGGAAATGGGTAAGTAGTGTCAAATACGTTTATCCCGGACAGGGATTTATGGTTGCAACCGCTAATAATGATAGAAATCTGCACGGTAAATTACAAAAAGCATTCGTAAAAGCGGGAAAAGAAGATGGTTTGATGGTGTTTAACTGTGTTACCGATAATTCTTCTTTTAATATGTTTGCAAAGATGGCCGATTATGCTGATAACGGTTTTGACAGATATGATTCTTATTCTTTGTTTTCTTCAAATAGTGAAGATTTTGCCGAGCCTTATTTTTCAATAGACGGACGTTGTATTGTAAAAAATATTTTTAAGACTCTGCCTTATGAATGTTCTTTCAATATCAAATCAGGAAAAGATAACAGAGTTACTGTTTCTGTAGCTAATTTACCGAAAGATGTGTCTGTTATCTTAATAGATCTTTTAGAAAATACGCAGACAGTGTTGGATGATACGGTCTATACGGCAGATATTTATGAGGGACTGAATGAGAATAGATTCAGATTGCATTTTATTAATACAAATTCTTCATTAAGCGAAAATGTTTCCGACAGCGTAAAAATTTGGAATAACGGAAGACAATTAAATATTTGCGGAGATATTCCTAATGGAGCAGACAGATACATGGAAATCATAGATATGACGGGTAAAGTTTTATTGCATAGAACCCTTATATCGGATTGTTACAGCGAGATGGTTAATCTCCCTCAAGGTATGTACTTTATAAAAGTCAGGAATTCGGCAGACGGAAAAGAGTTTGTTGAAAAGTTTGTTTTAACTTATTAGTGCCGATATTATTGTTTTCGACTGCCCGAATATATATTATTACAAGGCTTTATATATTCTACCGGGTTTGGAAATGATTACATCGCACAATTCCATATTCAATAATGCCGAAGACAGATCATTGGCATTCGTTTGCATATCTATCAGCAAAGTATCTATATCTTTTTCTCCGTTTTCTTTGAGGTAATAGTATATTTTCTTTTCTAATCCTGTCAAAGATTTACCTTTATCCGTTTCAGGTCTGAATAGAGATGTGGTATTGCTGTGTTTATTCCACGACATAATCTTTCCGATTATCGAAACATCGGAAAGAATGTTTGCTCTATCGGACTCAATTAGAAAATTACAACCTTCGGAATTCTTATCATTCATTCTGCCCGGGACGGCAAAGACTTCTCTGTCATAATCGTTGGCAAGTTTGGCCGTCAGTAATGCTCCGCCTGTTTTTGATGCTTCAATCACTATTACCGCATCACTCAATCCTGCAATTATTCTGTTTCTTGCAGGAAAGTTATAAGGATTCGGTCTTGTTTTTGTAAAATATTCCGTTACCAATCCCCCTTGAGACAGCATCTGTTGGGATAAAGCAAAATGTTCTTTAGGGTAAATACTGTCCATACCTGTCCCCATAACTGCAAATGTTGCTATGTTCCGATTCAGACAACATACATGAGCGATGGAATCAATGCCGTAGGCGAGTCCGGAAATGACTATTACACCTAAACTTTGCAATTCCTCGATAATTTGTTCAGTCATCAGACGTCCGTAATCACTATAGTTTCTTGAACCTACTACAGATACAACACGCGGATACTCAAGACTGCCGTTGCCCTGCACAAAAAGGCAGAGAGGTTTATCGGGAATTTGTTGCAATCTGGAGGGATAGTCCTTATCGGTAAAGAAATAAGAACGGATGTTATACTTTTGCATAAATTCCATTTCCTTTTCGCATAGGTCAAACATCTGTTTGGAGATAATATCCTGAATGGTTTTTTCCTTGTTTTTAAAGATCAATCGCAGATCTTTCTCATTCATCTCAAATAATTCACGTGCCGAACCGATATGTTTTATCAATTCTTGAGCAGTTCTGGAACCTATACCGCTGACTTTGGTAAGTGCAAGTTGGAAAATATCAACCATTATCTTAGATTTTTAATCCGTTGCCATAGTTTGCAAGCAGGTAATCCCATTACATTATAATAATCACCCTTTATTTCACAAATGCCTGTCATTCCTATCCATTCCTGAATACCATAGGCTCCGGCTTTATCTAAAGGGTGCTTTTTCTTGATATAGTATCTGATTTCATCGTCCGAAAGCAAAGAAAACCTCACTTGTGTGGATTCAAAGAAGCAGTCTTCATTATTCCGAGTTCTCAAACAACAACCCGTAACAACCGTATGTTCTTTTCCCGATAGATTTTTAAGCATAAAAAAGGCATCCTTTTCATCTTTAGGTTTGCCGAGTATGGTATTGTCTGCAATGACGACAGTGTCTGCAGAAATCAGTATTTCATTATCCTTGATTATGTGTGAATATGCATCATTTTTCTTTTTTGCAAGAAATGCGGCTACTTGTTCCAACGGAAGGTTTTGAGGAAAAGTTTCTTCACAAACAGAAGAAACCAATTTGATATTAAACCCCATTTCTTCCAATATTTGTTTTCTCCTCGGAGAATGACTGTTCAAAAGAACGGTTTTATTAAAGATTTCCATGAATAAACAAATATTTACAGAAAGATATGACAAACAGCAAGGAAATGTAGATTACACCCAAACAGACATACAGGTAATTGAAATCCGTTTGTAATTTTGCTTTGCGGAGTAATACCATACAGTAGATAACAGGTACTACTGAGAGGATAATGGTGAGAATAACCTGCGTAACACCTATTTTTTCAGCATAAAAATAAAGGAAGACACCGTTAAGCAGTATGAATATGATGCTGATCGCATATAGCACCGTCTTGCTTCTATTTATACCGAGTTTAACTCCCAAAGTCGGGTAATTCATCTTTTTGTCATCTTCGGTATTCGTTACGTCTCCCGTCATATCTCTTAACAATGTCAGGAAAAATACCAATGCAGCCAAACAGATAAATAATACCGACAAATCGTTATAAGTTATTGCTGCAGGGTTCGGGAATTTGTAGGAATACGGTACTAAAACGGCGGAGTCGTGTGGTAATTGCGACAGGATAACTGCCGAATACAATACCGCCAAGGACAAATTTCCCAAAAGAAAACTGTGTCGCAGATAACTTGCATAGGCATATCCTATCAGTAAGGTAATGACAGCCAAAGCGATGTAGTAATATTGTGACCCTATCTTAATACAAGAGTAACATACTGCAATTATTCCGACGAACCACAACACAACCCACAATCCTCTTAATCTTGCAATATCGGGATAATCTTTGATATTAAGAGTGGTTGTTGAGGTTTGAGACAAGACTTTTGTTTTTTCGTCGTAGAATTTTACGGCTATATTATTACCTGCAAACAAAAAGCAGATACCGAATGCAAACATGAGGAAATTTTCCCACGAAATACTCGGGGGCAAATACCATTGGTTATAAAAAGGTATGATAATGCTTATACGAATTAAGATTAATGCCAAAAAAACTACGATCAAATCTTTCCAGCCCAGCAAATTAAAAAACTCTTTCATTATTTTCTATTTCGTTTTAATAAAACTCTCTCTCTTATGCAGAAACGCAACGGAAATATTATTTGTATCCCCTTCCAAAAACAGACTGCAAAGATACTAAATAGTTTTTACAAAAAATATTATTGTAAAGATTTTATTCTCAATAGTCATGATATACGCTCTTATTGCAGGGGAATTGATTTGTCCTATGTCATTTTATGAATCCGTATAATGACATCAGGTTATAATATAATTAAGACGTGTAACTATCTGTTTAACAACGTTGAAAAAAACACTATGATTTTCTCCGAAATCATTAAGATTTCCAACGTTTTCTTAATGATTTCGGAGAAAATCTCACTATTTTTTTACGGATAATCAAAGAAAGGATTTAATTAGTGTTGCAATAAAAGAGTTTTTCATCCTTTGTGATGTTCCAAAGTTTCATACATTTGGCAGAATTAACGCTTTTCTGCGGTTCGTTTGCAGGTTCCCACGCAATAACGGTAACGTTGCGATCCAAAATTACGGGGTTATCTTTGCTTTCTGCAATTTTGTACATCATTTCTTTTTCTTCCGTTTTACGCCATGAGGCAGGATCGTCAATAACAAAGAAATAGCCTGCAAAGATTATAATATAAGTAATATAAATACCCCTTTGAGTTTTGTTTTTCAAAACCTCTGACAAAAGAATCAAGGATGAATACACCTCATAGAAGAAAAAAGCGACGGAAATACATATAACGGTATCATATCTTATGATATAAGGACGATAATGTCTGTATCCTCCCAACGGCAACAAAAGAATATAGATACAAGTAAAAAGAAGAATCCAGGCAAACAAGGATGCTGCATTTTCGTAATTTTTGTTTTTTGTTCTTAGCAGTAGGACGGTATTGATAAGACAGCCTGTTGTAAGGATGGAGAAGCCGAAATTATGGACAAACATCTCGAATATTCCTCTCGGCAACAGCAGAAATCGCACCTTCAACGGTATGGCTTCTTCTGTCCACATTGTATTATAAGTTCCTAAGAAAAGAGAATACAAAGCGACCACTCCTAACGGCAGAAGATATAGCCAAAAGTGTTTCGGAATGTATTTGAAAAAGTTCAAAATGTAAGGTTTCCGTTTCGCTCTTTTGGTATACAGGCGGATATATCTGAGAAAAATTACGGCAATAAATACCAATGCAGTTCCGGTATTAACAGGGCCTGAGAAATTGCTTAATAAAAGAAATACAATACTCCAAATAAATGTGAATATCTTACTTTTGAAGGCTTTTTTACTGTAAAACTCCTCAAAAATAAAAGGCAGCAGGTACAACATCAGAAACAACAACGGCATAGCATAAAAGAATACATACGTAACGGCCGGATCGATAATCCCCATGCTCCTGACTTTACCGCAGGATTGAAACAAAGCACTGTAAAACAGTATAACCAGCCAATGTTTCCATTTGTTGAACGGTAAGAATGTTCCGAATGTGAAAACAGTGAGCAGGTATATCAGCAGGACTTGTATTATTGTTTTAAACAATCCTTGTGACAGATAGACACTGTGTATAGGATCGGAGATTAGTTGAAAGGCAAACGGTACGGAGTTAAACCATCTGTTTTCAAAGTAATGAGAGAAAAATCTGTTCGGGGCAGCGTGCGGATTGTTATTAATTATCGTTTTGATACCTAAAGGATCTGCAAAAACGGATTCTATATAAGGTAACGGCAATACACTTTCCGGTATATCGCCGTCTAATACTGCATTGTAGTGTTGTCTGAAACTGTAGATTACATCAAAAAAGACGAATACTACCGTAAAAACAAAGAGGGTTTTCTTTAATTTTGGACGCATATCCGTACGAGAAAGTCTGTTATAGTAAGATTTCTCTGACTTTTCCTTCGATTTCTTCCATCAACTCAGGGTTATCTTTCAACAGATTTTTGACAGCATCACGTCCTTGTGCCAACTTGCTGTCCCCGTAGGAGAACCAAGAGCCGCTTTTCTTGATTATGTTGTTTTCTACGGCAATATCCAGTATCTCTCCTAAGCGGGAGATTCCTTCTCCGAACATCAAATCAAATTCAACAGTTTTAAACGGAGGTGCAACCTTATTTTTTGCCACCTTTACTCTCACTCTGTTACCCAAGATTTTGTCTCCGTCTTTGATTTGTGAAACTCTTCTTATATCCAAACGCACTGATGAATAGAATTTCAAAGCATTTCCTCCTGTAGTTGTTTCAGGATTGCCGTACAGAACGCCTATTTTCTCACGTAGTTGATTGATGAATATGCAACAACATTTGGTTTTTCCTATGGTTGATGTCAATTTACGAAGAGCCTGTGACATTAATCTGGCCTGCAATCCCATTTTACTGTCTCCCATTTCTCCTTCTATTTCACTTTTCGGAGTAAGGGCAGCAACGGAGTCGATAACAATAATATCAATTGCTCCTGATGATATAAGGTTTTCCGCAATTTCCAAGGCCTGTTCTCCGTTATCAGGTTGAGATATGTAAAGATTCTCAATATCTACTCCGAGTTTTTGGGCATAAAATGCATCAAAGGCATGTTCAGCATCAATAAAAGCAGCAATACCCCCTTGTTTTTGGGCTTCCGCAATACAATGTGTTGCCAATGTTGTTTTTCCTGAGGATTCAGGACCATAGATTTCGATTATCCTGCCTTTAGGGAGTCCCCCGACTCCCAATGCTATGTCTAAAGAAAGACTGCCGGTAGGTATTACTTCAACTTTGTCTGAAGTATGATCACCGAGTTTCATTACAGAACCTTTTCCGTAACTCTTTTCTATTTTGTCCAATGCAGATTGCAAAACTTTCAGTTTCTCCAACTTTTCATTCTTTGTTGCATCAGAGTTTATTTCCTTTGCCATAATGGAATTGTATTAATATGTGATTATTTATTTGATAATTTCTTCTTACAAGATTTTTGCAAAGGTAAGAATATTTTTTGAAATATTAACAGTGCAGGTATGATGA
Organism: Bacteroidales bacterium; assembly: GCA_017477025.1. Lineage (GTDB taxonomy): Bacteria > Bacteroidota > Bacteroidia > Bacteroidales > P3 > Scybalousia_A. Next base: position 15,009 of record JAFUYA010000037.1, read on the forward strand.
AGAGGGTTTTTGTGTGGTAATGAGAGGAAATTTTCTGTTTCGGTAATACTAAAATGACGTGTTAGCAAATACCGGTTTGTGTAAATGGAAATATTAACTATCTTTGCATTGAATAAAGAGAGAGGACGGTCTAATGGGCGGAGAGAAAAGTTGAAACGTAAATAATAAAAAGAATCATACAAAAATAAAGGCGACAATTATATGGGAGAGTTTATATGCGAGAGAGACAAACTCGACATATTGATTAAGGCATTGGAAACATACGGAACAGGTAATTATAAAAGACGCTTTATTTTGCATTTAAACTCAAAAATTATCATTGTTGAACAGAAGGATATTGCATATTTTCTTTCCAAGGATAAAATGTGTCATCTTTATACAAAGAAAGGTAATGTTTATGTTATGGACAATTCATTGGATTCGGTAATGAAAGACCTTGATCTGAAAAGATTTTACCGTATATCTCGTAATTGTTGTGTCGCAATAGATTCTATTGCCGAGATTCAGAAATACTACGGCAACAGGCTGTTGATAATTGTCAGACCTTCGTATAATGATGATATAATTACCGTAAGCAGAGATATGCGTAAAGACTTTCTCCGATGGTTAGAAGGTAATTAAAAGTAAGAACTGAATAGATTTCAGCAATGTATTTCTAATAATTAATGTTTTTTCAGCGGGTATAATTATGAAAATAGAGATGTAATCAATCACATCTCTATTCTTTTTGCAGTAATATATTCTGCTTACCCTGTTAAAGTTCAAATTTAAATCCACCGATAAACCACCGTTGAGGTTGAGGAATATTTCCTATGTCAAAATACTCCTGATTGGTGATATTTGAACAATTAATATAGAAGTCAAACTTTTTGTACTTGTAATTGACATTGCAATCCACAACAATAAACGGGTCAAACTCTTTTTCCTCGCCTACAATCAAATCTTTGTATTCAATGTAAGAGCCTTTGCGTTTGCAGTATTTAGCGGCAATGTTTAACGTCAGGTTTCTGATAACAGGAAAACTCAAACGGGCTGTAGCCTTGTGATTAAGATAATTAAGTACATATTGAGAAATGTAATCAATATCTCCTTGTTTTTGGGAAATGTAAGAGTAAGACAATTGCAATACGGTTTGACAGTTTAGTGTCGGAAATATCTCTGCCAAGAAAATTTTGCTGTCAATGTCGAATCCGTATTTATTCAGCTCGTTCAGATTCCTGCATTCCCATTTTTCGTCATCGGCATTTATTTTTACCCAGTCAATCATATCTTTTCCTTGCATATAATAAGCATTCAGATTTGTGATTGCAATACGGTTAAGATTTTTAATTCCGAATTCAAAACTTTTTGATTTTTCTTGCTTGAGAGACGGATTGGGATTATGAACAGCGTCCTTATAATACAATTCCGTAAAGGACGGAAGGCGGGAAGATGTATTCATCGAAGCAAATAATTCCCAATGATTATTTATGGAATAGTTCAGATTTACACTCGGATAAGCCGTTAAAACACTTTGATTGAATAATGTGTTCTGAAAACTCATTAAACCTATGATTGCCGTTAGTCGTTTATAGGAATAAGATGCTTGAACGAAATAGGAGAAATTTATTCTGTCTTTGTGATGATCGTAATGCTTGCCGTGTAAGAAAGATATATCGCCTAAAACACTGGAAAGTATCTCTTCGTAACGCACATCCGAGCCGAAATTCAATTGGAAATTCTTATAATTGTATTGAAAAGCGACATTGTTTCCAAGTACATTGGATTTGTGATAATTCGGAACTGAAACATTTTTTATTAATTCAAACTCATCGGTGTGCATTGTGTAATAGGCTGTCGGAACTATCTTGAAATTGTCAGCAATATTGAAGACTCCTTTTAAGGATGTAAGGAAAGAAGATGTCTTCTCGAATTGATTCGGGTATTTTGCCGAATAAAAAGTGTTTGCTCCGTAATCTTTTTTATTGTATCCAATTTGAAAGTCAAGTTTGTTGGAACTTTTTAAATTAATCCTGTTTTGATACAATATATTATATATTTCATAATCGGAAGCGGCAATATAGCCTTCGGAGTTTTTAAATCCTAAGGACAGGTAATTCTCACTGTTCTTATATGTTTTGGCCGCACCGATTTCGGTATTGAAAAAACCGTGTTCTCCTGCTTCCAAGGTTAAGGAAGCTGATTGATCTACGTTTTTCTTTGTTATAATATTTATTCCTCCCGAGAAAGCTGAAGCTCCGTAAATAATTGCTGTAGGACCTTTGATAATTTCAATTCTTTCAATATCGGAAATGTTGATTGGAATATCCAATGAATAATGACCTGTGTGAGGATTGGTGATATTGATACCGTTAAGAAGAACGGCTGTTTGGTCAAAATTGCCACCGCGTAAGGATATATCGGCTTGAACAGAATGAGCACCTCTTTGTTGAATGTCAATACCTGATACTGTATTTAACAATTCGGCAATACTTTGAGGTTTGAGGGCTTCGATTTCCTGTTTTGTAATGACGGTTACAACCTTTCCTGCCTGGTTTATTGGTGAAGCCAAATTATCTTCAACAGTCACTTCTTCCAATGTTCCAAACATTCGTACGCTATCCGTAGTGGTTGTCTGTGCATTTGCTGTTTTGGATACGGATGTGGCAAGAGTCATGATTGATACCACTCCTATGGTTACAGCCTTGTGCATTGAATTGTATGCACTGTAACTTTTCTTCTCAAATCGCTTGAAACGAAAAGATTTCTTTTTTAAAAACAGATGTTTTTGCATAGTTTTTTTGTTTAAAGTTAATAAATTATTATTTGCAATAGCATCCGACGAGGATACTGTTGCAAATATAGGTTAAAATTTTATCATATATATTGGGAGGATGTGAAATTCGTTATAAAACAGGAAGTGTAGTTATATAATTAGTTGAAATTCAGTTTATAGATTTTTACATAAAATGAGGAAATTTGTATGTTTTCAGGTGAGTAATTACGTAAGAAATGTGAAATTTTGTAAAAAAAGCGAAAAAACACGAAAATAGATTAATATTGGAGTAATTTAAGCAAAATTACTGATTGTGATTATTGTGCATAATCGGTCAATTTTTTCAAGATTTTGAATAAATTAGAATCGAATATTTGAATAAAACTTGATTATGCACAGTACAATATAAGAATTTTTAGACATTCTGAGGCTATTTGTAAAATATTGTAAATAAAATCTTTGCACTACCCTAAGTTGTTAATCGCAGTGCAAAGATACAAAATTGAAAGCAATTCACAACCTTGTGAACCATCTATGTTTGCTGAACGTCGTTGTTAATCGCAGTGCAAAGATACAAAATTGAAAGCAATTCACAACCGGCTTTATTATGGCAACGCTTGA
>JAFUYA010000038.1 GCA_017477025.1 Bacteroidales bacterium
AAGAATGGCACAAAAGATTAACAAATAATCACATTCCTACAGTTCAAGAAGCAATTAAATATATTAATAGTTGGTTGGAATTACACAACTCTCAACCCTGTCCGAACAATAGAAATATGACAATCAAAGAGATGTTAAATAAAGGCATCAAAGGTTGAAGTCCCTCTTTTAATCCGTTCCATAAACCTCTGAAAAATCCTGTAATCGGTTTCCAAAACTTATAAATTACAAATACTACTGCCGCTATTGCAAGAGCAATCCACCCGATCGGCGAAGTGAGAAGTGTAACCGAAAAGGCTCTGAATGCCATTATTGCCTTACTAATCATTGACGGTATTCCAAGAAAACCATTTTTAAGTGCAAGCAATCCTTTTGTAAAATTAGCCGGAATTGCTCTGATTGATGTAACTGACCAATCTTTGAGAGCAACACCTGACTTTGATATATTTGAAGGAAGTTCCTTAAAGCCTTTTACTATTCCCTCCTTTAAGTTTTTATCAATACGGCGAATATCTGCCATTAAACCGTTTCCGAGAGAGAAGTTTTTCATATCAAAGCCGAGTGGATTACCTGATGCCATAATCTTTCTGCCAAAAGTAAGGTTGTGAGCAGTCGTGTTTAATCCTAAAAATTCAAGTAATTTAATTGAGTTCTGAACCAAAACAGGGGTTAAATCTCTTGCATAACCTAAAAACGTGCCGTAACCTTTAACAAGTTTCCCGACAAGCATCGTTGCAGTTCCTAAAGTTGTGAGAACTAATCCGAGTCCAATAGTTCCGATAATCGCAGAGAAGATTCCTTTTTGTAGGATTGGATGTTTGTTTATCTTCGTCAATAATTCGTTTATTTTTTCAATTGGTTTATGTAAATGAGGGAACACCAACTCTTTCATATTGATTTTTAAGAGTTTGAATTGCTCTGTTGTTGTTTCCATCATGTGGTTAAAGTCCTCATCCATAATGCCATCAGCACCAAGAGCCGATGCTTTAATTCTTCGATATTCATCGAGGTTCTGCATCATGGGTTTTAAGAAGTTTAAGTCCGTTTTATTCCTGAATATTTCCGAAACCTTAAATACATCTCCACCAGTTAAACGGTTAATTAAAACGACCATCTCTTCAATCGGATCTTTATTCTCTGAAATAACCTGATTTAAGAATGCCGGAAGATTTACACCGTATAATTCTTTAAACCTATTAACCGCCATTGGGGATGTGATGGCTTGTAAGAAACTTTCAAAGTTTGTTGCCGCTTCGGGAGCAGATCCTGCACCTTTCATTGCGACTTGAAGTGCCGCACCTAATTCAGCAACCGCCGGCACACCACGCATACCGAGCATTCTCAATAACTATCGTTACAAGAAATCTGCGAAACAATAACGGAGCTTATGAATACCTCGACAAAGTTAAAGCCGAATTAAGCGGATTTCAAATTGATGAATGTACATCTCTAATCCCTACAAAAGATTTTTTCATTTCCGAAAACAAAGGAATTTGGCAGTACGGAATTAATTTCACCCTAAAAACTCAAAATATACAAACAATATAAACCCCATAGGAGGATAAAATATGCCTGCAAGTTTTCTACATGGTGTAGAGACAATTGAAATCACCA
>JAFUYA010000039.1 GCA_017477025.1 Bacteroidales bacterium
AGAATTTGGCAGAGGAACCCGTTATGGAGAACCGAAAGCAGAAGATTTGGTTATCGGTCCTTTGTATTGTCATGCTCCATGTATGGTAAGGACTGAAGCGTATAGAAAAGTTGGAGGATATACGGATGAAAAGAGGTTGTACAGGTATGAGGATTATAACCTATTGATGAAAATGTGCATGGAAGTGTATAGAGGATATAATATATAAGAGTGTTTGTATGCGATGAGAGATGACAGACACGCTGCAAAGAGAAGAACTTTCTCAAGTTGCATGAACGGCATATATGCACACTGGTTAGCATATAGATTATTACATCTTTCGACAAAAAAATTTCTTCGATATGTAATAAATGCAATTATAAAAGGATGTGTTCCGAGATTTGTTTATAACTATATACATAAAAGACGTTGGAGTAATACTGTAAGGAAATGATCAGAACACAAAAATTATATATGAAAGTGTGTAAGCAGTCAAAGGATCTGCACACACTGACACAGGAAGAAAGAATGCAGTTGCAACAGCACTTACGGCAGATGTATGTTGAGGTGGAGAGAATCTGCAGCAAACATCATCTTGATGTTATGTTAGCCTACGGGTCTATATTAGGGGCTGTAAGGCATGAAGGGTTTATTCCGTGGGATGACGATATTGATTTGTATATGCCTCGAAAAGATTACGACCTGTTTTTCTCAAAATATGCAAAAGAATTGCCGGAGAATTATATCACCTATGCTCCGAATTTGTTAAACGGACCTATTTACAGATTCGGGAAAATAGTAGATAAAGATACATTATTATTGCCTCCCGGAGAAGAAAACAGGAAACATCATAAGGGTATATATATAGATGTATTTCCTTTGGAAAATATCGGAAGAAATAAGTTGATAAATCAAATAAAAAGACTATTATCATTGATCTTGATTTATATTTCAGGATCCGTTGCTCAATATGAGAATAAATCTGATATCTATAAAAAGTTAATGTTAAGTAATAAAACGGCTGCAAAGAATTATAGATTCAGAAATTGTTTGGGACTGATATTTTCGTTCTGTTCTTCACAGAGATGGTATAATATTTTTGATAAATTCTGCAGACATACAAAAGAAACAGGTTTTGTGTATGATCCGTCCGGAGCTTATTCTTGGAATCCGATACCTATCAATAAGGTATTGCCCGTCAGAAAAGTTTCTTTTGATGATATAGAAGCCAACATACCGAATGATCCTATTTATTTTTTAGAGCGGGACTTCGGGAATTGGGAATATATTCCAAAACCGGAAGAGCGGTGGGAACACTTTATAATGGATATTAAATTTAAATTATAAGATAGAGATGCTTAATTTTACAGTCGGACCTGTCATGTCAAGTGATGCGGTCAGGGAAATAGGGAAAGAGAATGTACCCTATTTTCGAACATCGGAGTTTTCTGCTCTCATGTTGGAAAATGAGAAGTTAGTAAAAAAATTCGCAAAAGCAAGTGATGAGTCAAGAGTCGTATTTATTACGGGATCAGGAACGGCTTCTATGGAAGCAACGGTAATGAATGTACTCACGAAACAAGATAAAGTACTTATTGTTAATGGAGGAAGTTTCGGACAACGTTTTGTGCAAATATGCAAAATACATGATATTCCTCATACGGAAATCAAACTTGAAGCTGGTAAAACATTAACGGAGCAGGACTTAGTTCCATACAATAATAAAGATTATACAGGTTTTATTGTTAATATGGACGAAACCTCAACAGGTGTCCTGTATGATATGAAATTAATAAGTCGATTTTGCAAGAACAATAATATGATGCTTATAGTAGATGCAATAAGTTCATTTCTTGCAGATGAGTTTGACATGAAAGAACTGGGTGCAGATGTTATGATAACGGGATCACAGAAAGCATTAGCCTGTCCTCCGGGAATATCTATTATTGTACTTTCTCAAAAGGCACTGTATCGTGTGTAAAACAGCACTGTAAAGTCATTGTATTTTAATCTCCAAGAAGCATTGAAAAACATGGACAGGGGTCAGACACCCTTTACTCCTGCAGTACAGACTCTAATACAAATAAATCAACGGTTGAAGGAGATAGAGGCAAACGGTGGAGTAGATGCAGAAGTTGAGAGAATACATAATTTAGCACTTGACTTTAGGAGCAAGATAAAAGATATGCCGTTTGAAACTTTCTCGAATTCATTACCTAATGGTGTTACAGCATTACATCCGCTAACAGCGTCTGCCAATGAGATATTTCTTATATTGAAAGATGAGTATAATATCTGGATATGTCCTAACGGAGGGGATTTAAAGGATAAGGTTTTCAGGGTAGGGCATATAGGAGCATTAACTGAAGATAATAATACTACATTGGTTGATGCGTTAAAAGATATGCAGCATAGAGGCTTAATTTAAAACGGAGTATGATAAAAGTTTGTGATATTAGAGAGACGGATATAGATATATCTCAGGCACATCAGTTGGTATTAGAAGCATTCAAAAAATGGCAGGATAACGGCATCAACTCAAATGTATGCAGAATGTCATTGTCTGATTATATATATAGGACAAAAGAATATGTCATATTAGTTGCATTGACGGAAACCAATGAATTGGTCGGTACATGGACGATAGATATTGAGAAAGCCTCTCAAAAGAGAAGATGTGCCGTTGGTGGGGGGGGTATATTTACGGGCAATATTTAGCCGTTTCTCCTATAGCACAGAGAGTCGGGGTAGGAAAGATGTTGTTGGAGAAGGGAGTAGAGATTGCAAAAGAAAACAATTTAACTTATATCTCGGGAGATACTTCACAGTATGCAACATGGTCAATCAAATGGCACAAAAGAATGGGATATAAGATTGTTGGATATGACTCTTTCTACAAGACTGATTATTATTCCTACATCTTCAGATTACAGATAAAGCCTTCCATTTTGTGGAATAATGCATTGTTCTGCAAAATTGTTTTTTTATTCTCATACATTAAAACAAAAGCTATGATGACCAATAAGGGCGAATTAACTTTTTTCGGCAGATTGGTATCACGTATATATCGATTATTTCGATGAACAATATTAAAGAGGAATTCGGTGTCATTGTTTTCGGGCAGTTTTGTTACAACTCATTAGGTCAGATAAGGAGTTTCGGGGAGATTGGTATAAAGCCTGATGTTATTTGGTTACAAAATGAATATCATACTCCGGAAGGAAGTAGATATATAAACAAATTTCATACTGTTCAAACGTGTGAAGAGGGGCTGGACTATATTGTTCAGAATTATTCCGGTACTAAGAAGTACTTTGTTTCGACGGATATAGACGATGCGGTATCGTTATTAAACGAACGTTATGATGAATTTAAGGATAGGTATATTTTTTTCAATGCTTCAGAAAAGGGAAGACTTACTAATTTTCTAAAAAAAGAGAAGCAGTTGGAAATAATGCAGAAGTTTTCACGGGGGGGGGTATATATTCCTCAATATGAATGCGTAAGAAAAGGAGATCTTCCCAAAAAACTAAATTATCCGATAATTACTAAAGCCGTAGCAAGTTTCAATTATTCATGGAAAGAAAGTTCATTTATTTGTCGTGATGAAGAGGAATTGTTACAGGCGTATGAAAGCATTCAGACAGATGAACTTATTCTGCAGGAGTATATAGAAAAAGATAATGAGGTCGCTCTTGAAGGGATATCATATAATAACGGTCAGAGTATTTATGTTCCGATACAAGGAGAGTACTTACGTTTGCCGGAAGGAAATTTCGGCACGTTTAAAAGAAATGAGTGTTATAAATTAGGAGATGAATTATTGCAAACACTCGGAGATATTTTTAAAGAGATTGGATATAATGGTGTATTTGAAGTAGAGTTTATAAGGGACAAAAAAGGGGAGTTGTATTTTCTTGAGATAAATTTCCGCTATACACAGTATAATCATGCACTTGCTGATATGGGCATTAATCTTTGTAAGTTGTGGATTGATTCAGTTGTTTTAGGTAGGATAAATGTTCAAGAAATTAAGTTCAAGAAAAATCCTGCTCTGGTAATGAATGAGAACAGAGATTTCAAGGATTATGTTTTGACAGCTAAGATAGGATTGTTTAAATGGATAAAGGATTTTATAAGATCTGACAGTTATTATTTATGGGACATAAAAGATATTAAATATTGTATATCTTTCTATTTTCTTCCGTTTAAAGAACGATTAAAAAACAGGATATTGAAAAAAATAAAATTATGAAGAAGGTAATTACATACGGAACATATGATTTGTTGCATTTCGGTCATATCAGGTTATTGGAACGGGCAAAAGCATTAGGTGATTACTTAATTGTAGGAGTAACATCGGATGGTTTTGACAGAGTCAGAGGAAAAATCAATGTCCAGCAAACATTGATGGAAAGAATAGAGGCGGTAAAGGCAACCGGAATAGCAGATCAAATTGTTATAGAGGAGTATGAAGGGCAGAAAATAGATGATATAAAAAGATATAACGTAGATATTTTTACTGTTGGTTCGGATTGGATTGGCAAGTTTGATTATTTGAATGAGTACTGCAAAGTTGTCTATTTGGATAGGACACAAGGAATTTCTTCATCGGAACTTCGGGCAGATAAGAGAAAGGAGAGAATAGGTTTGGTGGGAGGTTCCTTAAATGCAATGGCTATGTTGGAGAAGTTTGAGAAAGAAAGTCATTATGTCAATGGTGTTGAAATCAGTGGTATCTGCACTTATAATAAAGATATTGCCATTAATTTAAAGAATCTTCCGTGCGTAACTGAACAATATGAAGAACTGCTTTCCGTAAGTGATGCTCTTTATATTATTTCTCAACCCGAAAACCATTATGAACATATTAAAAAAGCTCTTGAACATGGGAAACATGTTTTGTGCGAATCTCCGATTACAACAGAAGTTTCTCAACTTCAGGAATTATGGGACTTGGCAGAGCGTAATCATTGTATACTTATGGACGGGGTAAAAACTGCATATTCTATTGCATATAACAGAATGTTGGTGTTGGCAAAGAGTGGCAGAATAGGAGAAATTGTATCTGTAGATGCTACTTGTACGAGTTTATTGGATTTTGCAAAGTTTGATATAACAAAATGTTGGAATTCCATATCTGCATGGGGTCCTACGGCTATGTTACCTATTTTCCAGTTATTAGGTACAAAATATGATAGTTGTTCAATCGTATCAAAGATGCATTCGGAAAGTGATAATTTTGATTTATTCACCAAAATAGCATTTGAATATCCTACTGCCGTTGCATCACTAAAGGTGGCTCAAGGAGTTAAGAGTGAAGGAGAATTAGTGATATCAGGTACAAAGGGTTATATATATATTCCTGCTCCTTGGTGGAAGACTGATTATTTTGAGCTTCGTTATGAGAATCCTGCCGAAAATAAAAGATATTTCTATCAATTGGAGGGAGAAGGGATACGTAACGAGATAGTTTCTTTTGTGAAAGCAATACAAGGAATAGAGTTCTCCTATATAGGAAAGGATGTGTCTAAAGAAATTGTTCATCTGACAGAAAGATTCAAAAACAACAGACACAGATTATAGGATAGAGAGAATGTGGAGTAGATACAAGAATGATGTTTTCATTGAATATTTTGTTTTAATGAATATTGACTTCTTGATTATGCTATCTTAAAAAAGATCTTATGAATAAACTTAGTTCACTTCTGAAATCCTTATTAGCAGCTAATTTGTCCGTGAAAGATTTTTTGCACATTGTTTTCGGGGGGATATATGTCAATGGATTCAATATTGTGCAAATACACCAGCAACGTTATGTCAAAAAGTTACATAAACGAGGGGATAAAATCAAAGTTGTATTCATTGCGTCCAATTTATCCCTGTGGAAGTATGAGCGAGTGTATAGACTAATGAGCAAAGATGAGCGATTTTGTGTTACAATATTATTATCTCCGATTATAACTATTGATAAACAGGCACAGCTTAACGATATACGACAATTGAGAGAGTATTTTCTTCTTAAGAATATCCCTTTTATTGATTTTAAGGAAACAGAATTGCCTTTTGATTTACGTAGATTAGATCCTGACATAATTTTTTATCCTCAACCATATACTGTTCTTTTAAATAAAGAGCATAATTCGACATCGTTTTATGACAAATTATTATGTTACGCACCTTATGGTTTCTGGGATACAAGTGGGGAGTGGTCATACAATAGAAAATTTCATAACGTTGCATGGAAACTATTCTATGCAACGCTAATCAATAAGAATGATGCAATTAGGATAGCAAAAAATAAAGGAAGAAATGTTGTAGTTTCAGGATATTTGGGTACGGATGATTTTTTAGAGGAAAAGGAATTATTGTATAGAGAAAAATCACAACAAAAAAGGATAATATGGGCTCCTCATTTTTCTATTGGAGGAGATGATGAATTAGTGCATTTTTCTACATTTTTGGACATAGCTGATTTTATGCAGAATATTGCTCAAAAGTATACCACGATACAATGGATATTTAAACCTCATCCTTGGCTCTTGTCGGAATTATATGCACACAGGGATTGGGGAAAAGAAAGGGCAGATGCCTATTATGACTTCTGGAGAAATATTCCTAATGGGCAACTGCAAACTGGGGAGTATGTAGATCTGTTTATGACATCAGATGCGATGATTCACGATTGTGGGAGTTTTACTATAGAATACTTGTACACACAAAATCCTGTAATGTACTTAACTAAAGATATTGAGTATGTCAAAAGTACAAAAAATCAGTTGGGTAAGGAGTCATTAGATTGTCATTATATAGGACAGAGTAAAGATGATATCATATCTTTTGTAGATAATATTGTGTGTAATGGGAAAGATACAATGAAAAATAGGAGAAAAGAGTTTTTTGATAAATACCTTTATCTTCCTGCTGGCAAAACAGTAGCTCGGAACATATATGAAGATTTAGTAAAATCGTTGAAATTGGATTAATTTTTCCAGGATTATGCTTTTTATTTGTTATCTGATATTGCTATCTTTGATATTGTACGGAATACAATTTAACCGTAATGGATTTTTTACTGATTATATCACTAAAGAACAATGTAATAATATAAAAGGTATTTTTATATTATTAGTTTTTATCAGTCATTCATTACAATACATTGATAAGGCAGGGTACGTAAATGATAATATATTGGATGTTATTTTTACTAAATGCTCTTCCGTAATGGGGCAGCTAATAGTTGTAATGTTTTTATTCTATAGTGGCTTTGGTATTATGGAATCTGTGAAACGTTCTGATTTCGATGGAGGGGGGGGAGGGTATATAAAAAGTCTTCCGAGCAGACGGTTATGGCCTACGTTGAGAAATTTTGATATTGCTGTTATTTGTTTCATAATCCTAAACGTTCTGTTAGGAATAAAGATGGAAGTTAATCAAGTTATTTTTTCTTTCATAGGATGGGATTCTGTAGGTAATAGTAATTGGTATATTTTCGACATATTATTATGCTATTCATCGACATATATTACTTTTTCTATTTGTAAAGATAGAAAAAAAGCTGTATTGCTGAATACTTTATTGCTAGTGTCATTGATGGCAATAATCTATTTTGTAAAACCGTTTTGGTGGTATGATACAATATTGAGTTATTCTGCAGGAATGATTTATTCCTTTAACAAGAGTAGAGTAGAACGAATACTGCAAAATAGGTTTTTCGTTGTATTGTCCACTTCAAGTATGATCATTATTTTGTTGGAATTGACACATGTAGATTATTTAGGAATAGTGCATAATGTGGAATCCGTTGTCTTTGCTTTGTTAGTCGTTACACTTACTATGAAAGTAAAAAATAATAATAAATATCTTAATTGGTGTGGACGTAATTTATTTTCAATGTATATATATCAGCGTATACCGATGATTTTGTTATTTACATTGGTAAGCAAAAAGTCCGTAATTTTTACCTATCCTGTATTGTTCATTCTTTTAAGTTTTGTTGGGACGCTATTGATAGTAGCCATTTACAATAAAGTTGTATTTAATAAGAAATAAACTGTGGAAATGAAAATCTCTATAATTGTTCCTGTATATAATGCGGAGAAAACTCTTCGAACATGTTTAGATAGTATTGTAAATAGAAGTTTCCTTGATTATGAAATATTGTTAATTGACGACGGGAGTACAGACGGGTGTGGAAAGATCTGTGAACAATATGCCAGCGATAATAATCGAATAAGAGTATTTCATCAGAAAAATCAAGGTGTAAGTATTGCAAGAAATGTTGGAATTAGGAATGCAAAGGGAGATTATATTGGATTTTTGGATGCAGACGACTATTTAAATTGTGATCTGTCCTGCATTTTTGATTTAGAAGGTATTACAGATTATGATATAATTGCATTTAAGTTGCACACTTTGCATCCAGATGGAAGAACCTTTGTTCATAATGATTTGAGAAAATTTATAGGGGGGGGGTATTCACTAATTGAGAGAGAGAACATATCATTATGTTTATATTTTACATCATATTTTTATCGTAGAGACTATCTGCAGAATAATAATATTTCATTTAATTCTGAGTACATTTTTGCTGAAGATGATTTGTTTATTATGACTGCATTATCAAAGAATCCAAGCATTAGATATGTTGATAAAGATTTGTATACGTACGTTCAAAGAGTGGATTCGGTTATTCATAATAGGGGTTTTGAGCACAAAAAAAAGTGTTTGCTATCATACATTTCCGTGGTAGAAGATATAAAAAAGATGACATATATGCCGATTCATATAAGAGATATAATGGATCAATATTGTAAGTATAATTATTTGGCACATCTTAGGCCGTTATGTGTTTACTCTAATCTGTCAATGTTCGAGTTCAGAAGTCTGAAGAAAGAATGTAGAGAACAAAGATTGTTAGTATCCATGAAAGATATGGAAAAATTTAATGTGAAAACTCCTTACAAATATCTTTATTATATTTTGCAGAGATATTTTCTGTGTTATAAAATGGTTTGTTTAGTGTGTAATAGAAAAAAAAGGTATAAAGACTGATATGATGTTAAAAGATAATTCAGAATTAACTAAGGCTCAGTCATTAGGATTGAGAGGTTTATGCATATCTCTTATTGTATTGCATAATTTTATTCATAATGTAATTCCGTTCGCAGAGAATGAAAGTAGTTTTAATATAGATAACGCTCAATATTTTTTGGATAATATCTTATCACATCCGATAATGGGATCATTAAGTTATTTAGGATGGTTAGGAGTTCCGATGTTTTTCTTTTTAAGCGGATACGGATTACATACAAAATATGCAGGTAACATTGACAATAAGTTTTCTTTTATAAAAAAGCATTATTTAAAGTTATTGTTTCTCGCCGGGCCGTTTATTTTAATAAGTGGTTGTTCAAAGATAATTCATCTTCATTCACTCAGAATGTTTGTAGATGCTGTTTTATCTCTTTCTTTTTTAAATCAGTTTTGGGGTGCAACGATTTATCCTCGGGCCTTTTGGTACATCAGAGTAGCATTTGAGTTTTATATATTGTATGCTTTTATTCATAAGATAAATCCCAAGTATTTAGTTGCTGTGGGGGGGGTATATCGTTGATTTTGATATTGTTATCGCCTGATATTGTCAGTCATATTAAAAGTCATTCTTTAGGATGGTTTCTTACCTTTTCATTGGGAATGTATGTTGCACAGAATAAAGATGTACTAAAATTTTTGGATAATATATTCTTATCAATATTATTGTTAGGATTATTAATATTTTCAAGTGTAAATAAGCAGACTTGGATCTTCAGCGAAACAATCTCCGTCTTGTTTTTGCTATCCATAAGGAAGTATTTGACAAATAAACTTTTTATATTTATAGGTGGAATTTCCTCTTTTATATATGTTATTCATCCGTTGATAAGAAATTTCTGGCTATTGACTCAACACAGAATTGATTATATAAACGGGAATTGTATGATAATCTTTTTAAGTATATTAATTTACTTTAGCATTGTAATTACAATATCGTATGGGTATAGTAAAATGTTTCCGAAAATAATGAAGGCTCTTAATATTAAGTAAAGGTGAATAGTTATGAAAAAAGAGATGAATTTAAAGGATATCCAACAAGTTAGTTTGGATATATTAAAAGATGTTCATGACTTTTGTATTGCGAACGATATACGTTATTCTTTGGCATACGGAACACTGATAGGTGCGGTTAGACATAAAGGTTTTATTCCTTGGGATGATGATGTTGATATTTTTATGCCGAGATCTGATTATGAAAAATTTTGCAGAACTTATTCTTCGGATAAATATCAAATTCTTTCTTCGTATGATAACGATTCGTATTTGGCTTTTACCAGGGTATTTGACATGACAAAAACTTTAGTAAAGGAGTATGTACCGTGGTGTAGATACGATACAGGAGTTTGGATAGATATTTTTCCTTTGGACGGAGCTGAGGATGACAAAGATATGTTCAAGAGCAGATATAAAAGAGCCACTAAAGAATGGCTATTGTTATATAGAGAAAGAGGAGCAAGGGCAAGTCTGTCATTTGAGCATACACTTGTACAAAATATAAAAATATTGGTAAAAAAGATATTATATCTTAACGGGATATTCCTGGAGAAACACCTTAAGCAGTTTAACCAACTTATTCAAGAGTATAAATTTGAAGATTCCAACCATTGGTGTCAGTTGACATGTTGTGATAATGGAGAGAATGAATATAATAAGACGTCTGATTTTGATGAATTAATTGAGGTTGATTTCGATCAATATAGATTTTTGATTATTTCAAATTATGATGAGGTTCTACGATCACAATATGGTGATTATATGCAATTGCCACCTGAAGACGATCGGCATCCGAAACAGATGTTACATGGGGGGGGGAAGAATTGTAAAACGGTGTTTCTTTGGAAATAATAACGAATGTTGTAGATGAAAAAAGTTTTACACATATTTACCTTATTTGAAACTCCTAAAAGTTTTTTTGATGGACAATTTAGGTATCTTGCGGATAATGGTTATGATATTCATCTTATAACATCTTATGATGATCGAGCCGTAAGTTTTGCACAAAGGAACGCAATAAAATATAGCCCGGTTGTCATTAGTAGGACGATTTCACCTGTTAAGGATGTAAAAGCCATTTTTAAGGTATGCAGATACATATTAAAAGAGCATATTGATATTGTATTCGGCCACACGCCCAAAGGTGCTATGGTGGCGATGATTGCTTCTTTTATATGTGGTGTCAGGCATAGAATATATTACAGGCATGGTTTGGTATATGTAACAAAAACAGGGTTTGCGAAATGTATATTAAAACAAGAGGAAAGATTAGTTTCTCTTTTATCTACAAAGATTATAAATGTAAGTCCTTCATTAGCCGAGTTTTCTGTGCAAGAAAAGTTAAACGGAAGAAAGAAACAGATATGTTTGGGAAAGGGTACCTGTGGTGGAATAGATGTGCGATATAAGTTTAATCCAGAGAATATAAATAATCAAAAGTTAGAAGCATATAGAAAGCAATTTGGGATAAAAGAAAATGATTTTATTTTTGGTTTTTGCGGAAGGATATGTAAGGATAAAGGTATCATAGAATTAATAGAAGCTTTTCGTATGTTTAAATCGGAGCAGAGTGGTTCGAAGTTATTATTGATAGGACATTATGATAGTAGAGACATATTACCGAATGACAAAAAAAATGAGATAGAAAATGAAGAAGATATAATAGTTACTGGGTATGTAGATCAGGATATTGAATATTACTATTCCCTGATAGATGTTTTTATATTTCCATCTCATAGAGAAGGGTTTGGTATGAGTGTTATAGAGGCTTCTGCGATGAGAAAGCCTGTACTTGTTTCTCGTTCTTGTGGTTGTATTGATTCTATTGTAGAAGGGGAAACAGGATTGTATATAGATTTGGAACCCAAGTCTATATATGATGGAATGAAATATTTTTTGGAAAAGGAGAAGATAGTTAAGTATGGTGATACAGGAAGGAAGTTTGTTTTGAAGAATTTTGATCACACTGTAGTGTGGCCGTTTGTTTTGGATTTATATAGAAAGATGGAATAATGAATAGGCTTTTATGTAACTCATTTGGCAGGCAATTATGTATTATCGGCACGGGAGGATGTGCTCGGGAAACGTATAGTTATATTAAGGATATATTCCTTTCTCAAAAGGAAGATATAACAGATAAGGTTGTATTTCTTGATAAAGACGAATTAGTCAAAGATGGCATGCAGATTATGGATTGCAGAGTCATCAAGGAGTCCGGTTTTGATAGAGATAAATATGTTGTTGTTCTTGCAATAGGTGATTCAAGGATAAGAGAAAAAGTTTTTGCAAAATACAAAGGGTGTGACTTTGCTACGGTGATACATCCGACGGCAATGATTTCTGAATACAGCAAAGTGGGTAACGGAAGTATTGTTGCACCTAATTGTGTTATTGGACCGAATGTTGAAATAGGGGATTTTGCTCATATAAATATTCAAACAAATATAGGACATGACTGCAGAATAAAGGATTTCTTTACAACGGCATATTCGGTTAACATCAGTGGAGCATGTAATATTGGCAATACGGTTTATTTCGGGACTAATTCATGTATAAAGCAAGGAATAACTGTTTGCGACAAAGTGATAATAGGAATGGGAGCAAGTGTTGTAAAGAACATAACTGTTTGTGGAACATACATAGGATGTCCTGCTAAGTTATTGATAAATAAAAATACCCCTTGAGATAGGAAAGGAAGATTATTTACTTACAAATACATCTTTTAATCTATATATAAGTATTCGTTTTGTAGTAGTGGGCAAATGAAACTTAACTAACCTTTTTATCGACAGATTGTTGCTAAAAATTTCCTCAAGATAATTAGATAAGGTATTAATGATACACGAAAGATAAATATATGAATTTTAGTGATTTTACCGCTTTTGTTCGTCAGACTTTTCATGATGACAACGGATTTATAATACTACACGACCCGAGATTTATCGGTAATGAACGCAAGTATTTATTAGATGCTATGGATAGTAATTTCGTTTCTTCGGTCGGAGAATACGTAACGAAGTTTGAGACTGCTATAGCCGAATATACCGGCAGCAAGTATGCAGTTGCAGCAATGAACGGTACGGCTGCATTGCATATAGCCATGTTGCTGGCAGGAGTAAAACAGAACGAAGAAGTTATTACCCAACCGGTAAGTTTTATAGCCACTTCAAACGCTATTACTTACATAGGAGCAAAACCTGTTTATGTTGATGTAGATAAAGAAACAATGGGCTTAAGTCCTGAAAAATTGGAATCGTTCTTGAAAGAAAATGCAGTAAAACATGCTGACGGCTGTTCTTACAACAATAAAACGGGACGCAGATTTGCAGCCGTTGTGCCTATGCACACCTTCGGTCATCCTTGTCTGATAGAGGATATTGCTGAAATCTGCGAAAGATACAATATTCCTTTGGTTGAAGATGCTGCGGAGAGTATAGGATCATTATATAAAGGTAAGCATACAGGACTTTTCGGGAAGACTGCAGCATTATCCTTTAACGGAAACAAGGTTATCACTACAGGGGGAGGAGGAATGATACTAACTCAGGACGAAAAATTGGCAAAATTAGCCAAACATATAACGACGACAGCCAAAGTTCCTCACCGTTGGGAGTACAACCATGATTATACTGCATACAACTATCGATTAACAAATCTTTCAGCGGCATTGGGATTGGGACAGATTGAGAATTGTGAAAAATTTGTTCTTATCAAGCGTGAATTAGTTGAAAAGTATAAAGAATTTTTTGCAAAAACAGATGTAAAATTCTTTACTGAACCTAAAGATTGCCGTTCAAATTATTGGTTGAATGCAATTATTCTTAAAGATCGCGAAGAAAGAGATAAGTTTCTTACGTATACTAATGACAATGGAGTGATGACGCGACCTATTTGGGTGTTGAATAACAAATTGGACATGTATAAAGGGTGTCAATGCGGAGATTTAACTAACTCACAGTGGTTGGAAGATCGTGTTGTGAATATCCCTTCAAGTGTAATCATAGACAACTATTACGAAAATATTAAACAAGGTAAGTATAATTAATATACTTGCCGTACGTTCAATTACAAAAAAGCAATATTCTACATTTATTTATAACGAAGTAAGGGAAATAACAAAAAAATATATGATAAACGTCAATAAATTCATCAAAGAAAACATCACTTTGCGGAAAGAGAGTATGTTTCTGCAAGATATTGTCAATAATAAAGAGCAATTGAGCAAAGAGATAAAAGATAAAAGTGTACTTGTTATTGGCGGAGGCGGAACAATAGGCTCAAGTTTTATAAGAGCATTATTACCTTTTAAGCCTAAATCTCTTGTTGTTGTGGATATAAGCGAGAACTATCTGACGGAACTTACGAGAGATTTGCGTTCAACAGATGGAATGTATGTTCCTGAGGATTACCGTACATATCCTTTGAATTATGCTGATCCTATATTTGAAAAGATTTTTTTGAAACAAAAAGGATTTGATATAGTTGCTAATTTTTCGGCACACAAACATGTCAGAAGTGAAAAAGATCAATACAGCGTAGAGGCATTAATTGAAAATAATGTATTGAAAGCAAAGAAGTTGATGGATTTATTAGTGAAGTATCCCCCTGAGCATTTCTTTTGTGTATCGACTGACAAAGCCGCCAACCCTGTTAATGTTATGGGTTGCTCAAAAAAGATTATGGAAGAAATGGTAATGAGTTATAATTCCATATTTAAAATCACGACTGCACGATTTGCCAATGTAGCTTTTTCTAATGGTAGTCTGCTTGCTGGTTTTTTGGAACGTATGATGAAGAATCAACCATTATCTTCCCCTAATGATGTAAAACGTTATTTTGTTTCTCCTGATGAAAGCGGACAAATATGTTTATTGGCATGTATTCTGGGACATACCGGAGAAATATTCTTTCCGAAGTTAGGACAAGAGCAAATGATGACATTTTCTTCTGTTGCAGATAAGTTTCTTACGATGTTAGGTTATAAGATAAAATACTGTGAAAGTGAGCAACAGGCAAAGCAATTTGCAGCAAGTATGAAAGAAAATTCCGATACCTATCCCGTGTATTATTTTTCGTCAGATACGACAGGTGAAAAAGGTTATGAGGAGTTTTATATTGAAGGAGAAAAACTTAATTTGGACAGATTCTCATCGTTGGGAGTAATAGAAGACTATCCCGTAAGAGATAAACAAGAGATTGATTCTTTCTTTACGCAATTGGAAAGATTATTTAAGCAAAAAGATTTCTCCAAGGCAGAGATTGTTGCTTTGTTGAAATCCTTTATTCCTAATTTTCAGCACGAGGAAAGAGGCAAAAACTTGGATCAAAGGATGTAGAGTCTGAATTACTTTGTTTTTTATCATTATATTTAAGTATGTATTTATTTTTTAAACGATTATTTGATATATTTTTATCATTCATTGCACTTGTGTGTTTGTCGTGGCTTTTAATTCCCATTGCAATAATATTACTACTGACGGGAGAACATTATGTTTTCTATTTTCAGGAACGTATCGGCAAAGGAGGGAAACCGTTTAACGTATGGAAATTCGCAACTATGCTGAAAAATTCCCCTAATATAGGAACAGGAACGACGACTTTACGCAATGATCCGCGTGTGTTGCCATTCGGAAAATTTCTTAGAATGACTAAACTTAACGAGTTACCGCAGTTGATAAATATTCTTATCGGTAATATGTCCATTATCGGTCCGCGACCTATGGTTAAAAAGAGTTGGGACAAGTATAGTGATGAGGTCAAAGCATGCATCTCAAAAGTAAAACCCGGGTTATCAGGTATAGGAAGTGTTATTTTCAGAGATGAAGAATATTATATATCCTTAGCAAAAGAGCCGGTCAAGTTTGCTGAACAGATTATACATCCTCATAAAGGTAATTTAGAGATATGGTATTATAAAAATCGCTCGTTGTACGTTGATTTTATGATTATTTTCCTTACATGTTGGGTGATTTTGTTTCCGAAAAGTAATCTTATCTACAAAGTATTTCCGACTTTACCACGAAAGGACTTACAAGAAGAAGTAAAGATTTGGAATGAAAAGAATGTTTGATAAAAAAAAGGAAAAAATTGCATAGGATTAGTATTCAGTGATGAACATATTGACTTTTGATATAGAAGATTGGTATCATAATCTTATCAGAGGAGAAATAAAAGATAGGAATTACTCCGTTTTGGAGAAGTTGGAGCAACTTCTATTGTTGTTTGAGAAAAACAAAGTCAGACCTACTTTTTTTGTCGTTTCTTCTTTTGCACAAAAACATCCTGAATTAATAAAAAAAATTGCAAAGCAATATGATATAGGATCACACGGGCATAAACATGATGTGGTGAATTCAATGTCTTTGAAAGAATTTGAAAAGGATATCAAGCAATCAATAGAAATTCTTGAAGATATTACAGGCAACAAGATTATTAAATACAGAGCACCGGGATTTTCTATACCGGATAAGTCGTATTTTGATGTCATTGCTGCAACGCAAATTGAGATAGATTCTTCTTTAAGTGCAGTTAATCATTTCTATGGGAAGAAAATATTGGAACAAGATAAGTTCTGTCTGATTAATTGTAAGAATAAACTAATAAAAGAGTTTCCACCGTCAGTGATAAGAGTATTCGGCAGAAAGGCAGGATTTTTGGGCGGAGGATATTTTAGATTATTGCCGTCTTTTTTGTTGGAGAAGCAAATAAGTAATAGAGATGACTATGCATTGTTGTATCTGCATGCTAATGATTTTGACACTAATATACCGAAAATACAAGGGATATCACCTGTGGAACAGTTCAGACGAAGGGTAGGGATTAAACATTCGGAGCAGAAATTGCTGAAACTTGTTAATAAATTTCATTTTGTTGATATAGCTTCAGCAGTTGCAATGACGGACTGGAGCAAGGTAGAAGTTCGGGATTTACGATAGAGAAAAGAAATAATACAGAAATAATATGAAAATTCTTATTACAGGAGGGTGCGGTTTTATAGGAAGCCACACATGTGTAGAGTTACAATCTGCAGGTTTTGATGTCGTTATTGCAGATAATCTGTCCAATTCCAATGAAGGAGTTGTTGACAGGATAGAGAAGATTACGGGAAAGAGGCCTGAATTTATAGAAGCAGATTTGTCTGATGCTGGGCAATGTTCTCGTGTTTTTGAGAAGTTCTCAAATATTACGGGTATCATCAATTTTGCAGCATCGAAGGCTGTCGGTGAAAGTATGGAAAAGCCCATTATGTACTACAAGAATAATTTGGGGATTCTGCTTAATGTATTAGAATGTATGCAAAGATATGGTATTAAATACTTCGTTCAAAGTTCATCTTGTACGGTTTATGGAGAGCCTGATAGACTTCCTATCAAAGAATCATCTCCCGTTAAGGATGCTACTTCCCCCTACGGGCATACAAAGCAGATTGCCGAGCAAATGTTAGGATTTATCACGTCTTCTTCGGATATTTGTGCGATTGCTTTGCGTTATTTCAATCCTATAGGAGCACATCCTACGGCTTTGATAGGAGAGTTGCCTAACGGAGTTCCAAATAATCTTTTGCCTTTTATAACCCAAACAGCAGCAGGAATACGTAAACAGTTAAAAGTGTTCGGTAATGACTATCCTACGCCCGACGGTACTTGTATCAGAGATTATATCCATGTAGTAGATTTGGCAAAAGCACACGTTGTTGCAATGAACCGTATGATTGGGAAAAAGAATAAAAAGAAATTAGAGTTCTTTAATATCGGAACGGGACACGGTTATTCCGTTTTGGAGATTATAAACTCATTTGAACGTTCTACGGGAGTGAAACTTAATTGGGAGTTTGCACCAAGACGAGCAGGAGATATTATGCAAATTTGGGCTGACACTGAATTTGCAGAGAAAGAATTGGGATGGAAAGCAATGGAAGATATTGACTCTATGACTTCTTCTGCATGGAAATGGCAACAGGAACTAGATAAAATAAAAGATTAAAGATAAAGATTCAGTACCAGAGGATACATAAAAGGGAGGACATATCTTCTTCCAACGACTTTTGGGGCAGACCGGTGAAAGCAATTGCTTTCACCGGTCTGCTTTTTTGTGTAATTTCAAGATTTTTTTCTTAAACGGTAATTAAATTGCTTTAATGTATTACATTTGCAAATTATTTATGAAAAGCAGTCTATGAAAAAAATCATTTTATTATTTTTAGGTTTAGTTCCTTTCATAAGTTATTCGCAACAACGGATCCTGACAAAGAAAATAGTAACAACGGTTCGCTTTACAGAGAATAAAGTGCAGTCCTCTGCCCTTAAAGATAGTGTTTCGTATAACTACATTGTCAATAAGCGTTTCTTTTGGGAAGCAACCGATAAGTTGTTTTCGGAATTGAAAGCAAAGAGATGTTATCTGACAGCGATGAACGGTGATACAATTCAGTGGGATACAATGATCAGCGATTTAACTAAAAAACTTAATACTCTTGATTTTAAAAAGTATTCCAAGAAAGATATAGAAAAAGTTTTGGAGAACGAGATTCGTGCTGTTAAATTTATGGAAGAATGGTTCTATGATGATAACACCATGCAGATTAGTAAAAGTGTTATTGCTTATTGCCCGATAATACAACGCGATTCAGTAAGTTTGATTGATGAAGATCTGAAAGCAAAAACTTATTTTGAATATGAAATAGGATGGATTCGTCAAAAATCCTCATCAAGTGCTGCAAAATCAGAGTCCGATTCAGAAGATACACTTCTGATTACCAGAAATATTCAGTATACTATGCCGATATACAATCCGCAACCTTATCATTGGTGGGATAACAATTTAGAGGCTGAGTATTCCATTCCGTTTTTTGAAACTCTTATTGCAAAAGCGGATACCAGACAAATACTTTGTTATGAAAATCCCGATGCCTTAGAACCTTTTTCTTTGCCTGAGTTGGAAAAACGAAAAAAACATTCTGTCACTACCACCATTTATACGGTTGATGAAAACGGAACAGAATCTGAAACCGACACAATTATCAATCTTGTTTATACAGGATATGATATAGACCGATTACGATTCGG
>JAFUYA010000040.1 GCA_017477025.1 Bacteroidales bacterium
ACTATACCCTTAGTATTACTGCCGGCTATCAGGGATATTTTTCAAATACATTATTCCACATAAAAAAAATTAAAAAATATATGCCTTGCAATGACAACATTGCGGACACTTTTCTAATCTTTGATTTTAATTCTTCTTATTGAATTATTACGTTGTTGTTTGCAACAATTTTGGCGTTAATTTCAAACAACGAAGGTATATTTTCTTCATTCAAAACTTTGCCTGCACAATCAAAAAAATGCAACCGCCCGTTTTTCAATGCCAAAACATTATCCGAATATTTCAATGCCAAAGACAAATCATGCAACACTATCAATATTGTAGCGTTACTTTGCTTTTGTATCTGTTTAAGTAAATTCATTATCTCAATTTGATGCTTCAGATCCAAATTTGCAACAGGTTCGTCCAAAAGCATTATATTTGTTTGTTGTGCAAGAGAACGTGCAATAAAAACTCTTTGCCTTTCTCCGCCGGACAAGGAATTTATCAATCTGTCTTTCAATTGCCATGTATTGGTTTCTTTCATTGCCTGCTCACATACGGCAAAGTCTTCCGCCTTATCTCTGTCCAAAAGTTTTTGATACGGCATTCTTCCCATAAGAACTATTTGCAGGGCTGAAAAATCAAAATCCGTTTCATTGCTTTGAAAAACCATTGAAACGTTTTGTGCCAACTCTTTCACTTTGTAAGCATTCACATTCTTATTGTTTATACTCACATAACCCGACACAGGTTTTATTATGCCGCCTATAAGTTTCAACAGCGTTGTTTTGCCGCTTCCGTTCATGCCTACTATACTTGTCAGAGTTCCTTTGCCGACGGCAAAACTTATGTCAGACAGAATTGTTTTATCTTTTACTTTATATGTAATATTCTCCGCCTTGATGACGGTATTATCCGTATTTAACATTGTCAAGAAATTGTTTTTTGCATCTTTTTGCCTACAAAATTACTAAAAAACTGCAACGAAACCCTAAAATAGTTATATTTCTATGAAAAAATAGTTATACTTCTTTGTTACCTTTATGCTAAATTGCCGTAATTTTGCAAACTGAAAATAAAGAAAGAAAGGAGGTTTGTCAAAAAACAAGAAACGAAACTAAAAAAACAAACCTTTATTATGAAACTTAAAACAAGAGATGCCGAAAATCCTTTAAAGAGTAGGCAAACACAATAACAAAAATAAGAAAAAAAATGAGCACGACA
The DNA here is from genome assembly GCA_017477025.1 of Bacteroidales bacterium. Taxonomy (GTDB): domain Bacteria; phylum Bacteroidota; class Bacteroidia; order Bacteroidales; family P3; genus Scybalousia_A. Next base: position 1,207 of record JAFUYA010000040.1, read on the forward strand.
AAAAAATACGCCAAAATGATTTTGATAACAATAATAATTGCTTCCGTAACCTCTATTGCTATCCATTATGCGTTTGCAAAACAAGACAGAAAAGCATTTGAATGCTATCAAAAGGGAAAAACTCCGAATATAACGTTATTTACAATAGATTGTCCGGAGTAAAAACACTCAAAGTCCGCAAGTTTATTGCTGACTTTCTTTCTATACACAATGATAAATTTGCAAAATAGTTATATTTCTTTGTTACCTATAATGTAAATATTTTTCAGTTTGCAAACTGAAAATAAATAAATCCGGAAGGATTTTTGCAAAAAACAAGAAACGAAGAAAGAATATATTGCTAACCGCATAAATTAGAAATGAATATGTTTAATATATCAGATACAAATGAAACGCTGTTATCTGCGTTTTTAAATATAGAGTTCACATGTACCATGACATGCTTTGTCTTTGGTGTATTATGCCTTTTGATAACCAAACTTATGCTAAAAAACGGTCATTTGCATATAAACGGAACAGCAATCGATAAAGTTACGTTAAGGAAATTAGAAATCCGATCGGTTGTCTTATTAATGATAAGTGTATTGTTACCCATATTTATCAGGCATACGGGACATTATCAATTAATCTATGTTGTATTGTCTTGTTTGTTTAATATCTTATGGTGGGTTTCCTTATTTGTGATTGTATTTTTTAATTATATTGTCCCTAAAAAAGGATAAATAAAACAAGACAGAAAAGCATTTGAATGCTGTCAAAAGGGAAAAACTCCGAATATAACAGTATTTACAATAGATTGTTCAGAGTAAAACCATTCAAAGTCCGCAAGTTTTTGCGGACTTTCTTTCTGTACACAAAGATAATTTTACAAAATAGTTATATTTCTATGAAAAATAGTTATATTTCTTTGTTATCCTTATGTCAAATCTCCGTAATTTTGCAAACCGAAAAGGAATAATTACTAAAACAAAGTAAATAATTATGAAACGGAGTCTGAAAGCAGCGTTACCACTGCCGTGTTGTATGCGTGCGGCAACAAATATCACGGCAGTGAGTAATTCGTATAAATATAAAAATACCACGTTTATTGAAAAAAACGGCAGGAAAAACCCTGACGGGTCTGTCTGTTACAGTAATTCTGCAATAAGAGTTATCAATTCCGTTAAAATGAAAATATCCGAAACAGTATTCTGTAATAAAATATCAAATAACATCTCTTATGAGATGACTTTATCAAGTATTCCGTACAGTACAATAAGCAGATGAAAAATAATATATACAAGTATGTATGCCTTTATGCGGCATACATACTTTTTAGTTGCAACAGTCTGTCGGCACAACAAAAGACGGCAAGTTACGATCTTTTTACCAGAGCGACGGATAATACAACTATATCGAAATTTAACGGTAATACCTCCGATAAATTACTTATGGAAGAGGTATTCTCAAGCAGTAAGTACTTCACAATAACGGATCTCGGCAAAAACATTACGGACACCGTACTGAATACCCCCGTTATGTATATAAACTGTAATGATACCTTCTTTTATTATCACTCCGTACAGGCGTCGGCAGCATATTATATTCAGGACACTCTTTTTATCACTTTCGGTTACGGACTGATGACGTACGTAAGGAAAAACAATCATTTTGAGTCCGGCGGCATAACCTACTTCAACACAGATAAAAGGTTTTACAATATCATAGGATACAAAGACGGAAAACTTATTCTCGGCAACCAACGCTTTGAAGGAGAATTTATTTACGGTATTGCCTCGTATGATGTACGGAAAAACATCTTCATAAATGAATATATTTACCCTGCAGGCACTTCCGTTTTGCTGAATTACAATGATATATTCAACGCCTTTGCAAGTAACGGAAAATTCATATCCGTAATGCATCTCATAAATCCCGTTATACATTTATTGGACTATGATTTGAATTTGATTGACACCGTGAATTTCACCGTCAATGATGATTTCAGATTGACAAAAAGAATATTGGACACCAATGTCGCTGTCAATAAACACGTACTGTCCGCAGACAGACCCAAAGAAATTATAATGTTTTTAGATAAAATCAACATTCTTGACTATTACTCCAATACCAAACAGATTTTTATTAACGATTCCGTCCTGTTGATACTTACCCGCAGGATGCAATCCGACACTTGTGATATTATCAAACTGAACATCCGCAGTAAGGCTCATGAAATCATACGTTCTTACCCCGAATACGGCTACTCTTCCCCTTATGTCCATCTGAATATCGGAGATATTGTACCGTTGTTTGACGACGGAACATTCATCGGGTACAACACAAGATTGGACTCAACGGATGAGAATTTCATCTATTACATAAATTGCTACAAATCTGATTTACTGTCTGTCGATTCCAATACTTTGCTTTTGGAAGACAGAAAAAATCAACTGCAAAATGTCAATCTTGACAACTATGATAACATCATTGTTTTCGATGAATACTTTTGCAAGTCATGTTTTGAAAAGAAAGCACGGGAATCCGGGATATTATTTATTTTCAAAAGAAAAGTAACGGATAAAAAACGGAAACTCAGCATCATATAAAGATATGAAAGAATCTTTCCCGAATGCCGATATATTTTTCAATCACGATTCCGATTTTGACAGAATCAATATATTGCTGAATACGGATTATTTCCGCAACAAGCATTGATTTACATATCCGTATTGACTTAAACAGCCTGTTTTTCTTTCACTTTTGCATTATTTTTTACGGCAAACGCCTTTGAATATTTGCAATTATTTTTTGAAATCAATGGAAATATTCTTGAAATCAGTGAGAATATTTTTGAAATCATTAAAAACATTTCTGTCAGGACGGTCCAAAACATAATTTCGGACGGTCTAAAATGTAGTTTTGAACCGTCCTAAATCTTTTTTGAACCGTCCTAAACAAAAATTTTTAGTGAAAAAACAAAATTATTGTCCGTGATTACGGAAATATTTATTATGATTACAAAATTCTTCAGTTATAAAACCTGTTTTTATTTGCACATTTGAAATATTATTCATAACTTTGCAACGGTTTTACATACATTGGGAACAATTATTATTAAAATAAAGGATAAATATTATGGATAAATTACTTTTATTGGGCGATGAGGCCATCGCTCAAGCCGCTATTGATGCGGGATTATCGGGAGTATTCGCTTATCCCGGCACTCCATCAACGGAAATAACGGAATATATACAGGATTCTAAACAAGCCAAAGAATTGGGTATAAGAAGCAATTGGGCTTGTAACGAAAAAACTGCTATGGAGGCTGCTATCGGTATGTCGTATGCAGGTAAGCGTGCTATGTTCTGTTGTAAGCACGTCGGAATGAACGTTGCCGCAGACCCGTTCATGAATTCTGCCATCACAGGTGCTAACGGCGGTTTGGTTTATATAGCAGCAGACGACCCAAGTATGCACTCTTCACAGGATGAACAGGATTCTCGTCAATATGCTGACTTTGCAATGATACCTTGTTTGGAACCTTCCAACCAGCAAGAGGCTTATGACATGACTCAATACGCTTTTGATCTGTCCGAAACATATCATACTCCGGTAATGATACGTGTTACTACTCGTTTAGCCCATTCCCGTGCAGGTGTAGAAAGAAAAAATGATGTCAGAAAGCAAAACGAATTGACTCTTCCTTCCGATAAACGTCAATATATATTACTTCCTGTTAATGCTAAAAGACATTACAAATCATTGATCGCAAAGCAGGCAGACCTTATGCGTGAAAGCGAGAACAAAGGCTTTAACAGATTGATTGAAGGCACTGATAAGAAATTGGGTATCGTTGCCTGCGGTTTGGGATATAATTATTTGATGGAAAACTTCAAAGACGGCAAATGTCCTTACAGTATCTTGAAGGTTTCTCAATATCCTATGCCTGAAAATCTTCTACAAAAACTTTACGATGAAAGCGAAGAATTGCTTGTAGTTGAAGAAGGACAACCTATATATGAGAGATTAATCAAAGGACTATTGAAAAATGACAAAGCAATTCACGGACGTTTGGACGGAACTATCCAAAGAGACGGCGAATTGTCCCCTAACAGCGTAGCAAAAGCAGTAGGCATTGAGGTAGAAGGCGGATTTGAAATTCCTTCTATAGTTGCACCGCGTCCTCCGAAGTTATGTGACGGATGTCCTCACAGAGATTCTTATTTGGCTTTGAATGATGCCATGAAAGAATTCGGTGATTCAAGAGTATTCTCCGACATAGGTTGCTACACATTGGGAGCTTTACCTCCTTTCAACGCAATATACTCTACCGTTGATATGGGTGCATCCATTACTATGGCGAAAGGTGCTGCCGAAGCTTCATTAAAACCTACCGTTGCCGTAATAGGCGACTCTACTTTCACTCACAGCGGTATGACAGGCTTACTTGACTGCTGTGTTGATAACATACCTGTAACCGTTATCATTTTGGATAACGATATTACGGCTATGACAGGTTCTCAAAAGTCTTCTGCAACAGGCAGAATCGAAAGTATTTGTACGGGTATCGGTGTTGATCCTGCCCACATCAGAGTTCTTTCTCCTTTGGCAAAAAATCATGAAGAAAACGTGAAGATTATGAAAGAAGAAATTGCATATCAAGGTGTGAGTGTCATCATTCCGAGAAGAGACTGTATAGTTTGGGCCAACAAAAAGCGTAAAATGAATAAAAAATAAAGTATTCGGACGTTTCTTTTGAAAAGAACAACCAAATAACAAAAAAGACAAAGAAATGAAAATAGATATAATATTGTGCGGTGTAGGAGGTATGGGAGCATTATCAAGTGCTGCCATCATATCCAAAGCAGCCCTTGAAATGGGTATGTATATGAAACAGGCAGAAACTCACGGTATGAGTCAAAGAGGTGGTGATGTTCAATCTCATTTGAGATTAAGCGATCAGCCTATCTCTTCAGACCTCATCCCTGAGGGACAATGCGATCTTATTTTGTCCGTTGAACCTATGGAAGCTTTGCGTTACGTCAATTTCCTTAACAAAAAAGACGGTTGGATCATTACCGACTCCAATCCTTTCGTAAATATTCCTAACTATCCTGCAATGGAGGAAGTTGAGAAGGAAATTAACAAGATTCCTAACCATATTTTCCACGATTTTACCAAAATTGCTAAAGAAATAGGCAATCCTAAAGGCGTTAATATGGTTGTTTTAGGAGCAGCAAGTAAATATCTTAAAATTGATATTGAAAAATTGGAGGATGCAGTACGTGCTAATTTTGCAAGAAAGGGAGAAGACATCGTTGATGCTAACATCAAAGCCCTTCGTGCAGGAAGAGAAGTAGCAGACAAGCAACTTTAATACGAACATCAAATAAAATACGGGACGCATCATAATGATACGTCCCGTATTTTATTTGATACAAAAACAACTACTTACAAATACAACGCCATTTCCCGTTGCATTTGTTCGGCTTTTTCGCCTGCAACTTTGTCAAAAGCCTCCGTACTGTCGGCAAATATGATTCCGCGAGAGGAATTAACCAACAACCCGCAATCTTTCGTCAATCCGTATTTACAAACTTCCTTAAGGCTTCCGCCTTGAGCCCCGACACCGGGAACAAGTAAGAAATGATTTGGAACTATTTTACGAATATCCGTGAATTTTTCGGCTTTGGTTGCTCCGCAAACGAACATAAGATTTTCTTCACTGCCCCAATCTTGAGCCTTTCTCAAAACACGTTCATAAAGTTTCATTCCCTCTTTGTTTTCAAACATTTGGAAATCATCACTTCCTTTATTACTTGTCAATGCTAACAAAATAACCCATTTTCCTTCATATTCAAGAAAAGGTTTAACGCTGTCTTCTCCCATATAAGGAGCAATTGTCAATGCGTCAAAGTCAAAATCTCCTTCCCTTGTAAAAAAGGCTTTGGCATATTGCTTACTCGTATTACCGATATCACCTCTTTTGGCATCGGCAATAACAAAACATTCCTTTTCTTTCGTGTGCAAGTAGTCCATTGTTTTTTTCAATGAAACCAATCCGCTGATTCCGTAACTTTCATAAAAAGCCAGATTCGGTTTGTAAGCAACCGTGTAGGGCAATGTGGCATCTATTATCCTTTTGTTAAATTCAAAAACAGGATCTTCACAACTTTTTACACATTCCGGCAACTTTGTTATATCGCTGTCCAAACCTACGCAAAGAAAACTTTTCTTTCTGCCTATCAATTCAATCAATTCAATTCTATTCATACTCACTATTTTTTTATTATCCTTTATTAATCAATTCTTTAAATTTCTCATAAACTTGTCTTGCAACCTTATCCCAATCACAACTAACTCCTAATTCTTTTTGCATGCTTGTTGCACCCTTATCCGTGAATCCGCAAGGGTTTATGTAAGAAAAATAATTCAAATCCGTATTAACGTTAAGAGCAAATCCGTGCATGGTTATTCCCCTTGAAGCCTTAACTCCGATAGCACATATTTTGCGACACTTCGGTGTATCTTTGTCAATCCAAACACCCGTAGCACCATGCAATCTTTCGCATTTGATGTCGTAATTTGCCATTGTATCTATCACACTTTGCTCAATTAAATCAATGTATTCTCTGATACCCAATCCGAGTGCGTCAATATCCAAAATAGGGTAACCTGTTATCTGTCCCGGACCATGATATGTTATATCTCCTCCCCTGTTTGTGCGATACACACTTGCATTGATTTTTTTTAACATTGCATCCGTTATAAGCATGTTGGAATCTTTGCCGTGCAATCCTAAGGTATATACATTATTGTGTTCACAAACTATAAAATCCTGCGAAATATCCGTCTTGCCGTCTAACTTCTGCCTGACTTTTTCATTAAACAATCCCGTTTGTCTTGCCAAAGCCTCGGCATAATCAATTCTTCCCCAATTAATATAATTGATTTCCATATTCAGTGCATATTTAAGTCCTGCAAAGTTAAACAAAAATTCAGTATTTCCGTTCTTGACATACAAAGAAATTATCTGTTGTTATCCGAGTTCATACAATTTTGAGAATCTTTTTACTGTATAACGGTGAATTTTCGTAATTTTGCAATCGGATAAAACCGTCATAACAACTGTATAAGAACGAATAAGTATGAATTTACTTCAATCTTTGGAATTTTCCGTTATTGCCGACAACATAAAACATCATTGCAAAACAACGGGAGCAAAAAATTTGGCTGATAACATAAGTTTCAGCAATGATTTTGAACATATCACCACTCTTCTACGGCAAACCTATCAAATGAAATCACTGCTTACGGGAGTAAAACAATTCCCCGATGACGGTTATATTGATATGTACGGACTCTTGAACGAGTTGAGAATCAAAGATTCTTGTATCAATATTGAGGATATGCCCAAATTGGCGGACAGTCTGGTTTGTATAAGAAATATTCTGCAATTTTTCAACAACGAAGACGGAGAAAAGATTCCTGATCTGAAAAAACTTGTGTCCGGAATTGACTTTGACGAAACTATCTACAACAGATGCAATAATATTATTGATGAACACGGCAATATTCGTCCCTCTTGCTCGCCTCTGCTCAGAGAGATTTATTCAAAGAAGGAAAGTAAAAGGCGTCTGATTACAAAACAAATCAATCAGATTCTATTATATGCAAAAAAAGAAGGATTTACAAATGACGAAGACGAAATAACCGTAAGAAACGATACTCTTGTCATTCCTGTTAAAGCAACGTATAAACGCAACATTAAAGGAATATTACACGATACCTCGCAAACATGACAAACTTTCTATATAGAACCTGAAGAAATCGTTACTCTCAACTTTGAAATGAAAGAATTGTTCTTTGAAGAGCAACGAGAGATACACAGAATCTTACTTGAGTTTTCGGATTCTCTGCGTGAGAATCTGGATTGTCTGCTTGCATGTTATGAAATGTTGATCCGGATAGATTTTATTCGCGGCAAAGCCGAATACGCGTTGGAAACAAATGCATCAATGCCGCAAATGACTCAGCAACCGATAATAAAATGGTACGATGCAAGGCATCCTATATTGGAAAATGCACTGAAACAAAAAGGCAAACAAATAACGCCTTTGAAAATTGAGTTAAATGAAAAACAACGTATATTAGTCATTTCAGGACCTAATGCAGGCGGCAAATCCGTTTGTCTGAAAACAGTAGCACTATTGCAATATATGTTGCAATGCGGATTACTTGTCCCGATGAAAGAAATATCTACGGCAGGTATATTCGAAAAGATATTTCTATCAATCGGAGACGAGCAAAGTTTATCGGATGATCTTTCAACATATTCATCACATTTGAAAAATTTATCGGAAATATGCGAAAATTCCGACAGGGATACATTGTTCTTAATTGACGAATTGGGAACAGGTACCGATCCTGCGGCAGGAGGAGCAATAGCCGAAAGTATATTAGAACATCTTAACGCGGTAAAATCATACGGAGTGGTAACAACTCATTATTCCGTACTGAAACATTTAGCATTTGATCATGAAGGGTTGGCAAATGCAGCTATGTTGTTCGACACCAAGGCAATGAAACCGCTTTATACTTTGACAATCGGAAATCCGGGTTCGTCTTTTGCCTTTGAAATTGCAGCAAAAACGGGACTTTCGGAATCTATCATTGCAAATGCAAAAAAGAAGTTAGGAAAACAAAGCATTAGATTTGAAGAAAAATTACAACAGATTGAGGTCAATAAATTAGAAAGTGAAAAACACTTACGCAGTGCAAAACAATACGACGAGATTCTTTATCAGACTGTACAAAAATACAGAGAGATGTCTTTGAAGTTGGAACTGGAAAGAAAAAATATATTGAACTCCGCTCGTAATGAAGCTAAGGATATATTGTCTTCTGCAAACCGACAAATTGAACGAACAATTGAACAAATAAAAACTGCAAAAGCGGAAAAAGAAACGGTAAAAAAACTGAAAGAAGAAGTAAAAAATAATTTGATTACATTGGACAAAGCAATCAAAGAAGAAGATAAAAAAGCCGAAACAAATCTGAAACAAATCACCAATGGCACGGTTGAAGAAAATTCATTAACCGAACCGCTGAAAAAGAAGAATATAAAGATTGTTTCATCTCCGATTGAGTTGAATGATTATGTCATTTTCCCGCAAACGGAGAATATAGGACAAGTGGTAGCAATAGACAAAAACCGCTTGCAAATTGATATGGGAGATATGCGTATTCAGACCACTGAAAAGAATGTACGCAAGATAGATAAACATTCATATCTGAAACAATTACGTGACAACAGCCGCAATACAAAGGTAAATGACGGACAAATACAAATAAAAACGTCCTTTGACTTAAACAAAATACGAATACACTTTAACGAAAAATTGGATTTGAGAGGATATCGTGGAGAAGAAGCATTGTCTGAATTAGAGAAATTCCTTGACAATGCCCGAATGTTAGGCGAAAGGAATCTTAAAATACTTCACGGTAAAGGAGACGGGATATTAAAGACCCTTGTAAGAGATTATTTGAGAAGGCAGAGCGATATTCTGTCTTTTCACGCAGAAGACATTCGTTTCGGAGGAGAAGGTATCACCGTCGTTCAGATGCAATAGGCGGGTTAAAATATAATTGCTGCAACAAGTACACTTTTCACGGGAAACAATATACATCGGAAGTTCTATGTATGAGCAGGGAAGAATAACTCTGTAAATAGTACCTGAATACAATTAATCAGGCATTTGTTTACAACCGTCAAATACACTAAATTCATATAAAGACGCGGATTTGAATGCGAAGTCTATCATGATTATTTTTTGAATATTTCACAGAAAATCAACAAAAAGAATCTTCTTTTCAGAAAAAATTTTTAACTTTGCAAAACTTATGGTTTATTTGTTTCTTGTAGGTAAAATAATGCGATTTAACATGAAAACTATTATAAGAACTATTCTGTTGATTTCGGTATCAACGTTATTTTTTAATGATGTAAAGTCTCAAGGTAATACATTAGACGGTGCAAATATCGGATTTATGGCTGCAACCCCGCCAAACTTTGACGGATGGACTGCAAGGACGGGAACATATAGGCCTGCATCAGGTACAGGAAATATCAGTGCAAGCAATCCGTTAAACTATACGGTATTTAATTTTACAACATCCCACAACAATCCGGCTACTGCAAAATTTACGGACTATTGGGGATCTTCAGACGATGTGTTCAAGATTTTTTATACTGATAAAAATGAAACGGACGAACATTCCTTAGGCGGATTAAAAAAGATTCCTACCCATTTGGGATTTGACAGATCTGTCAGACTGGGTCCTACGAGTGGAGAAACGGGTGGTAATAAATCCGCTGAGTTATCTTACAGGCTGAAGGTTACGGAACAAAATGCATTGCTGACATTCTGCTATGCTATTGTACTTATGGCTCCACACTACCAGTTTCATTTTGGTAACCCTACATTTGAAGTGGATGTCGTGGATGCGGATGATGAACTTGTTTCTGAATGTTGCTTCTTTCAGAACTGTGGAGACTTGAATTGTTCATATCTTCCCACTGGTTGGAACTTAGGAGTAGGGTCTTGCAGCCCCGGTGCCTTAAATAACAATGTGTGGCTTTACTCTGATTGGAATCAAATAACCATAAATCTTTTGGAATATCTCAATAAGACCGTAAAAGTAAGGATAAGAATATCCGGGTGCATATATGACGCACACGGTGGCTACGGTTATTTTGCTGCAAAAGTGGGTGAACCGAGTATTTCTCTTTCGGGTTGTGTCGGAGAAGGAGATACCGTAACTACAGCAGAAGCTCCTATAGGATTCAGCAAATACGAATGGTTTGAAATTCCTAACGGACTAACCGATCAATATGATATTGACGGAGTCTATTCTGCAGACAAAGTTGTTTCAACAGACAGAGTCCTTGCTATAACAAATCAACTGATGGATGATAAATACACAAAATCTTTCGCAGTGCGTCTTACTTCCCCGACTCAACATGTAACATGGATATCCGATCCTGCTCCTGCATGCGTAACATATATACCTGTTGAGGTTAATGACATGCGTCCTAATTTTGATGCTATGATAGAACACCAATACATTCCTACCAATCCTGAAAGTGATAATGATGAAATAGGATTTTTGTTTGAAGACGTCCAACCTCGTTCTGCAAGTTATCCATTGGATTGGCAGAGATTGGAATTCGGTGACGGAGAAGTTTTGGAGTTAAAAAGACAACCTGATAAAACATGGAAGGCTGATGAATCAGTAACACCGCTGGCAGATAATCATGTAAGATTAACATATAATGCTCAAAACGGGCAAATAGATACTATCTTCCATACTTATGAAGCAGGAGAATATGTTTTTGTTCGATATGCTCATGCTCATCCTGCCAATCCTGATGATTCACTTGAGTGTTTAAAACAAGAGGTTCTTAATGTAAAAGTCCCTGTTCGTCCTAAATTAGTTCTGACAAGTATAGATACTGTTTGTATGGGAGATAAAGTTACCATAACTGCCTCCTCTCCTGGAGATGATGCAACTGATTATACTTACCAATGGTGGTACGGCGATGATGATGTTCAAACTACAAATCCTTTCTTTGAAGGAAAGACTTTAACCATTAATAGTTTGGAAGAAGATATTACCGTACATGTCAGAGTAATAACACCTGAAGGGTTTTACAGATGGGCTTGGGATAGTGTCAAAGTACAATCATTCCCTGATATACACATAGAAGGTGATACAATGATATGCATAGGAGAAAAGGTTCATCTTACCGCTACCGACTTGAGCGGTGGAACTTTGGGATTAAGATGGTCATATCAAAAGCCTAATTCCTCTACGTCCGTAGGTTCTACAGATAATCCGGCAGTATTTGAGGATGCTGTCAAACAAGATACATCAATATTTATTTTAGCAGAAACAACTAATCATTGTTTCTCATGGCAGGAAAAAAGAATTATTGTAGTGAAACCTGTCGTAGTAAGTAATAAGAAAGAAATCTGTATAGATGACGAAGTGATCCTTACGGGTAGTGGTGCTGTTGATTACTCATGGAGAGCAACACCTGAAGATCCTTCTTTACAAGAAGGTGTAAAAGGACTGAATCCGGTTAGAGTTTCTCCAAAACAAACGACTGAATACACGATGACGGGATACGGACAAAACGGATGTGAAGCTAATACAAATATAACAATAACCGTAGTACCTGATCCTGTGGTTAAACTCGGTTTCTCTCCTGATTTCGTTGATATGGATGAGCCAATAATAATGTTTACGGATTCTTCAGATTATTCATCCAAATCTGTTTGGACTTTTTCCGATGGCGGAAAAGCTGAAGGCGGAAACATAACATACGAATTCAGTGATATTAATGCAGACAGCGTTGCAGTCCATTTGATATCATCAAACTATTTAGGATGCTCATCCGAGGCCGATACAACAATACCTGTTGCATTGTTTGCCGTGTGGATGCCTAATGCATTCTCTCCTGACGGAGACGACATTAACGACTATTTCTTCTTCCTTACCAAGAACAATCTTGAAGATGTCTCCTTTGAGATTTTTGACAGATGGGGAACTAAGATGTACTCATACGAGACAAAACTTTACACTTACAAAAGTGACGATGATGTCAAGACTTACGGGTGGAACGGCCGTTATAAAAACAAATACGTTCAAAACGGAACTTATGTTTGGCGTCTGTCTTACCGCAGAGTCGGCAACACAAGAGTATATGATGAACACGGAACAGTAACCTTAATAAGGTAGCGACTTTTAATGTACATGTCGTTTGTAAAGAAATCAATATATATCTTCTTTATATAATACGGATGCGATAGTATGACTAATTCTGTTGACTGAATCAAGATATTCTTTAACATAAAAAATACCTTAAAGAAGTCTTGTAGCACCTATTTATTAAGAAGTACTACCGATGATTGTTAAGAGAAAACTGTAAAAAAGAATACTATAATTCTTCACAGAATAATACATAATAATTCATTAATTCCTATGAATCAACAATAGATAACGAAACCTGTCAATACAAAGATAGGTTTCTTTGTCTATTTATACTCCTTAAATAGTGTAATGTATGGTTTATAATACAGAATAATATGTAATAGTAGTATAAGTCCCGAGCATCAGAATCAAATACACTATTTATCCGCAAGTACAGGCAAAATTGATAAAAAAAAGAATCATACCTAACTACAACAATATGATAAACATCACAAATATTGCTTGAATAACTTATCAGTAACAATAATTGCACCATAAAGAATAGTCATTAAAGTATATTCGCTTCTATATTAAAAATTTCATGAAGACTTGTTTCAATGGAAAAATATGAATATTGAATAATTTACACAATCAAAGCTCATTCAAGATACTAAAATAAGATTTCCCTGCAAAAGCTCTGCTGTTTTTGTTGCAGTTTTTATTAAGAAACTTACTTTATTTTTTTACTTCCTGAATATAAAAAAACAACTTTATTTATTCAACTGACTCTCTTACTATAAACTCTCTTTAACGTTTATAAAAGGTCGGATATTGCTACAAGAAAAGAATCTTCCTCTAAAGATAAAGAGAGTTTTTAATATAATAAGGTAGTAAATAAATATAATTTGATAACAATATTATCGTATTTTCAATAAAAAATTATTATAGTTTAATGATTTTTTACTAACTTTGCACGGTATTAACATAGTAATAACCATAAAAAAACAACAAAAATCATGGGATTAGTAAAAGAGTTTAAAGATTTTGCTATGCGTGGCAACGTCATGGATATGGCTGTGGGCGTTATCATTGGAGGTGCTTTCGGTAAAATTGTATCCTCATTAGTTGATGACATTATTATGCCTATTATAGGAGTAATCACCGGCGGTATTGATTTTACAGGATTAAAAGCGACTGTAGGCAACGCAAGTATAACCTACGGTAATTTTATTCAGAACATTGTTGATTTTCTTATCATTGCGTTCTGTATCTTCTTAATGATAAAGGGAATAAATAATTTATCAAAGAAGAAAGAAGAAACACCGGCTGCACCTCCTGCTCCGACAAAAGACCAAGAATTACTTACTGAGATCAGAGATCTGTTAAAAAAACAAAACAACTAATTTTAGCGACATCCGACGTGTGGTATAACGTCAATCCGTGATTATACTACACGTCGGTATATAAAAGACAAAGAATGGAAAACAATACTGTAAGTACAGAAAAAATACAAAAGAATTTTTTAGAGGAAATTATAGAGAACGATCTTCAAAGCGGAAAGATTCAAGCCGTACAAACGCGTTTTCCTCCAGAGCCTAACGGTTATTTACATATAGGCCATGCAAAAAGTATCTGTATTAACTTCGGTTTAGCAAAAAAATACGGTGGAAAGACAAATCTACGTTTTGATGACACTAACCCGGTCAAAGAAGATACGGAGTATGTGGATAGTATAAAGGAAGACATACACTGGTTAGGTTTTGACTGGGCGGAAGAACATTATGCATCCGATTACTTTGAGCAACTTTATGATTGGGCAAAGGAACTTATTCGAAAAGGATTAGCATATGTTGATGACCAGACTAATGAACAAATTCGTGAAAACCGGGGTACAGTACAGACTCCGGGGAAAGATTCTCCTTTCAGGAACAGAAGTGTTGAGGAAAACTTACTTCTGTTTGAACAGATGAGAGAAGGTAGGTTTAAAGACGGAGAGAAAACTTTACGTGCTAAAATTGATATGGCTCATCCTAATATGAATATGCGTGATCCTATAATGTACCGTATTATTCATACTTCCCACCACCGTACGGGGGACAAATGGTGCATCTACCCTATGTATGACTATGCTCATGGTGAGAGTGATTCCATTGAAAAAATAACGCATTCCATTTGTACGCTTGAATTTGACATTCATCGTCCTCTTTATGATTGGTTCATCAAATCATTAGAAATATATCCGTCACACCAATACGAGTTTGCAAGACTTAATATTACCAATACGGTGATGAGTAAGCGTAAATTGTTACAACTTGTTAAAGAAGGTTACGTGTCAGGATGGGATGATCCGAGAATGCCGACAATTTGCGGGTTCAGAAGAAGAGGCTACACACCCGAGAGTATTCGTAAGTTTTGCGAAGATATAGGAGTTGCTAAACGAGACAACCTTATTGATTATTCACGTTTGGAAAATGCATTGCGTGATGATCTGAATAAAAAAGCCAACAGAGTTATGGCTGTTTTGCACCCTGTCAAACTAATAATAGATAATTATCCTGCGAACCAATCCGAAGAATTGGAGGCTGTAAATAATCCTGAGGACGGAAGTAAAGGCAAACGCAGAATCTCATTTTCCAATACTTTGTATATTGAACAGGATGATTTCATGGAAGATGCTCCTAAAAAATACTTCCGTATGACTGTCGGACAAGAAGTTCGTTTAAGATATGCCTATATAGTTAAATGTACTGGATGCGAAAAAGACGAGCAGGGCAATATCATTGCCGTTCATTGTACATACGATCCTCTAACAAGAGGGGGTGATACTCCTGACGGTAGAAAGATTAAAGGTACTATTCATTGGGTTGATGCAAATAACTGCATTGATGCAAAAGTAAATGTCTTCGATCGTTTGTTTAATACCGAAAAGCCTGATGAAGTTGAAGAAGGTAAAACGTTTCTTGATAACCTCAACCCTAATTCTTTGACGGTTCTTGACGGATGCAAATTAGAAAAATCTTTGCAAAACGTCAAGCCTTTGGATAAATTCCAATTTGAAAGATTGGGGTATTTCAGCGTTGACTACGATTCTTCCGACAATAATATAATTTTCAACCGTACTGCTACTCTTAAAGATTCTTGGGCTAAGCAAAAATAATATCAATATGAAAAAAATAGTCTGTGCCGCACTTTTGTTCTTTATTACATTGCCTGTGTTCTCACAGGATAGACATCGTGCAGGCGACCAACCGTATGACATTTTCGTTTCCGTTCGTCCGACCTATTACATATTGCAGGACAATTTTAAAGACAATTATAAGTGGGGTGCCGGCGGAAAAATAAACCTTGAATGGTTGTATCAAGAGTTACACCTATCATGGGGTATTTCCGTGGGATACAATCGTTATCAACCCAAATGGTTGAAGTGGAACTATGTACCTACAAAACAATTATTCGTCGCTCAGGAGATTCCTATTATATTGAACCTGAATTTCTATCCGTTTGTAAACAAAGTTAAACCGTATGTAGGAATAGGATTGGCGGCCATGTGGGGAAAGTATGATTATTCTTTTTCTCAAATGAAGAATAACTATACTGACGGACTGAACACCAATTTGGACAGGTATTATTACCAAGAATTTGAAATGGAAAGCGGATTCAAATTCGGAATAATTCCTCATATAGGTCTTATGTTTTCATTAGATCATAAGAACGGTTTTGGATTTGAAGTCGGAATGGACAGATTTTTCTCTAACGGACGTATGGAGAAACAAAATACCTTAAGCGGTACTATTTACTATACATATATTATTGATTAGCCTTTTTAATACAACAATTTATACGCAACAAAAGAAGCACGAATGTTATATTTCGTGCTTCTTTTGTTATTTAGCATAATGAACTGATATAAAACTTCAGTTAAAAACAAATACATTTTTCAAACGGATCGGGTACATAATGCGTATGAAAGATTAAAAACATACTTACTTCTCAGACAACCGGCTATCTTCCCCAACTTTCTCTGTCCAAACTCCTGTAATTGATAGCTTCCGCTATATGACGAGTTTCTATATTCAAACAATGATCCAAATCGGCTATTGTACGGGAAACTTTCAATATTCTGTCATAAGCTCTTGCCGATAACCCCAACTTTGCCATTGCACTTTTAACCAAATTCATTGATTGCTCACTTATCTGACAAAACTCTTTCATCAGTTTAGGTGTCATTTGTGCATTGCAGTGTATGTTCTCAATACCGCTGAATCTTTCTTTCTGAATTTTTCGTGCCTCAATCACTCTTTGACGTATAACTTCACTTCTTTCACCAGTACGACTGTCCGACAATTCTTTAAACGGCACAGGCACTACCTCTATTTGAATATCAACTCTGTCAAGCAACGGCCCTGAAATTTTACTCATATAACGATTAACTGCACCTGCTCCGCAGGTACAAGGAATGGTAGGGTGATTATAATATCCGCAAGGACAAGGATTCATTGCAGCCACAAGCATAAAAGAAGCCGGATACTCCGTTGTTTGCTTAGTTCGGGAAATAGTTATGACTCTTTCTTCCATCGGTTGCCGCAATACCTCTAAAACGCTGCGTTTAAATTCAGGTAATTCATCCAGAAACAATACACCGTTATGGGCTAAAGAAATCTCTCCAGGTTGAGGATAAGCTCCTCCTCCGACTAAGGCTATGTCGCTTATGGTATGGTGGGGCGAACGAAACGGACGAACACTTATTAAAGACGAACGATGTCCTATTTTTCCTGCTACACTATGAATTTTAGTCGTTTCAAGACTTTCCTCAAGAGTTAAAGGCGGCAAAATACTCGGCAATCTTTTGGCCAGCATTGTTTTCCCGCTCCCCGGTGCCCCTATAAGTAAAACATTGTGCGAGCCTGCAGCTGCTACCTCCATTGCCCGTTTGATATTTTCCTGCCCTTTAACGTCTGCAAAATCCAAATCGTAATTGCTAAGTCCCTTTTCAAACTCTTTTTCAATATCAACAGTTTCTCTTTGTATAGAGTCGGTGCCGTTGAAATAATTGATTACCTGCAATATATTATCAACTCCGAGTACTTCCAACCCTTGTACTATCGCAGCTTCTTTAGCGTTGGATTTAGGCAGAATAAATCCCTTGAAACCTTCTTGTTTGGCTTGCATGGCTATAGGCAATACTCCCTTTATCGGACGTAAAGAGCCGTCCAAACCTAACTCTCCCATAATAAGGTAATCACCTAATTTGTCAGGATTAATAATCTGTTCGCTGGCGGCAAGTATTCCTACTGCAATGGTTAAATCATAGGCACTACCTTCTTTTCTTATGTCGGCAGGAGCCATATTTATAACTATTCTCTTCCCCGGTATCTTATATCCGTAAGAATTAAGTGCCGATGAAATCCTCTGTTGCGATTCCTTTACTGCACTATCGGGCAAACC
The DNA here is from genome assembly GCA_017477025.1 of Bacteroidales bacterium. GTDB lineage: Bacteria > Bacteroidota > Bacteroidia > Bacteroidales > P3 > Scybalousia_A. Next base: position 19,390 of record JAFUYA010000040.1, read on the forward strand.
TACCAGAAAAAAATTTATCCCCTGCTCTACCGCAACCTCCACTGTTACCGTTGTTGCAACTATCCCTTGTATTGCACTCCCGAAAGTCTTAACTAACATTATTCTACTTATTTATATTACTTTCTTTTTGCCTTGTCAAAAATATTTTTCATACGTTTTTCGTCCTGCAAATAGATTTGAAGGTCGCTTTCATACGTTTCAACCGTTGTATTGTAATGACGACAAATACTTTGCCGATAATCCCGTCGCATTTTTTCTGTTTCCGCTGAGTCTCTGTCTGAAATCATTAACATATAATCAGCCCTTGTCATATCACTCATAATACTTGCCATAACATCTTCCGACAGGGTAGGCTTTATCTCCTGCGACTTATCATCAGTGCAGGAAATAAGCAGAAAAATAACTGATAATATACAGAAAAGATACTTCATTAATTATATTCTATCCAAGACAGTTTGAATCAAACAATTCATAGAAGCGTGATAGTCCCGAGCGAATTCTCCCCTTTCTCTGTTGGCTATAACATTACATATAGTCAGCACATTATGTCCTAAATTTTTTCCCAAACAATAAAGAGAAGATGTTTCCATTTCATAGTTCGTTACTTTCATATCCTTATATACAAAACAAGGCAATTTATCATTGACAGTATTGTCATGCAACGGTAAGCGAATTTCTCTGCCTTGCGGACCGTAAAAGCCGGGTGCAGTAACGGTTATTCCTTTCGGAATATCAAACGCAATCTTATGTAACAGGTTATCCGAACAACGGACGGCATACGGTGTAGGCAAAGGCGATTTCCACTGCATAAACTCCACAAAACGTTTTTGCAATTCTTCCTCCATAATTCCCGCATTACTCTTGTAAAACCACATCATACCGTCTATTCCGATGACGTATTCCGAACATATAAAGGAATTTATCTCCATGGAATTTTGCATTGCCCCCGTTGTTCCCAAGCGGATAAGGTTTAAAGATGTGTGAGTCGTTTTAAGAGTTCTGTTTTCAAGATCAATATTCTTGCAAGCATCCAACTCAGTTACAACAATATCCAAATTATCTACTCCCATTCCCGTACTCATTGCCGTTATACGTTTCCCTTTGTAAGTGCCTGTATGAGAAACTATTTCACGGTTTTCTTTCTTTACCTCAACGGTGTCAAAAAAACGGCTGACGGATTCTACCCTTTTCGGATCTCCTACCAAAATCACATTGTCGGCTAATTCATTCGGAAAAAGCCTTATATGATACAAACTACCGTCTTCAGCAAGTGTCAGTTCCGATGCTTTAAACTGCTCTTCCATAATATTAATAAACTATATCTCTCTACTTGTCAATATTATATTCTTTATATTCTGTCGTTATTTCTTTCTGTTTATCAATTCTTTTGCAAGAGTAATGAGATTGTCTTTCTGGTTTTGCTCAACATTTACTCTGTCCAAAGCATCCAAAGCCTTAATCGTATAAGATCCGATCATTTTTTCTACATCGCTTCTGACATCATATTTTTCAAACAATTCTATTACTCTTTGTTTCTTTTTTTGAAAGTCATTGGTTTTTTCCAAATACCATGTAATCAACTCACGATCATCTCCGTTATCGGCTTTTTCCACAGCAGTAAGGAAAAGTATTGTCTTTTTGTTATCAACAATGTCGCTGCCTATTACTTTACCGAATTCATTCAAATCACTCCAACAGTCCAAAATATCATCCTGTAATTGGAAAGCAATACCGAGATACAACCCGAATTCGCTCAAGGCATTCATATCCTCAGCTTTCGCTCCGGCCAGGATTGCACCCATTTTCAATGCAGCCGCAAGTAAGACCGATGTTTTCAAACTAATCATCGTTATGTATTCTCTTTGAGTAACATCGTTCCGTTGTTCAAAATTCATATCGTATGCCTGTCCCTCACATACCTGAATTAATACTGAAGTAAGCGTTTTAACTAACTGCGGAATTTTGTCGGTATCACATTTTAACAAATAGTCGTATGCCTTTGCATACATAACATCGCCCGAAAGTATTGCTTTATCGGTTCCGAATTTTTGATAAACCGTCGGTTTTCCGCGTCGTAAAGGCGATTCGTCCATTATGTCATCATGCAATAATGTAAAATTGTGTGCCAACTCTATGGCAACGGCCGCATTGTCGGTCTGTCTGTAATCCAAAGAAAACATATCCGCAGCCAACATTACCAACAAAGGACGTAATCTTTTTCCGCCCAAAGACATCGTATATTGAAACGGTTCATAAAGCACCAAAGGCTGTTTTGCAAAGTCTTGTTTTGCAAACAATTCCGTAACATATTTTTGTATTTCTTTCAATTCCGCCATAACAAATTCCTATTTATATCCCGTTACTTTTATCTGAAAACCGCAAAGTTAATATTTTTATTTGTCTTTTCTTGAAAATATTCATTTTTTCTTGCAATATCCAATACTCGTAAAACGATCTGTAAACAAAATCAAATAATCTTATTTGCAAAAAAGAACATTAAACAGTCAATCCGCAACTCTTTTTTCCGATATTTAACACTATTAAAATTTTCTTAATGATTTCTGCGAAAAAGTGCGTGATTTCCGACGTTTTCTTAATGATTTTGCCGAAAATCACGCACTTTTTTAATTAATTCATTTACATCGAATTAATGTAATTACAACTTCACTGCTTTTTTACCCGGATTTATATCTTACCTATTAATTCCGTAATGGAATTAAGTCTGTGCCGATCACAATAATCGGATAATCCTTCAATAATCTCTCTGCAAACGGAAGGATTTACAAAATTTGCCGTTCCGACCTCTACTGCGGATGCTCCGACAAGCATAAACTCAACAACATCCGTTGCGTTCATAATACCGCCTATACCTATTACCGGAATATCCACATTATGCGATACCTGCCAAACACATCTCAATGCAACAGGTTTTACACACGGTCCGCTCAATCCGCCTGTTACGGTGGAAATCAAAGGTTTCTGTTTTTCGGCATCCACAGCCATAGCCAACAGCGTATTAATCAATGAAAGAGAATCCGCTCCCGCCTTTTCACACGCCCTTGCTATTTCTACAATATCGGTAACGTTGGGAGTAAGTTTTACAATCAGGTGTTTTTTATAAACACTTCTCACTTCCTTTACTACCTCTGCCGCCATATCTTTATTAACTCCGAATCCCATGCCTCCTTTTTTTACGTTCGGACAAGAGATATTCAATTCTATTGCAGGAATCCCTTCCAGATCATTAATCATTGAAGCAACTTTACAATAGTCTTCTATGCTGGACCCGGACACATTAACAATGATATTTTCATTCTTATCCTTAATCTGCGGGTATATATTGCGGCAAAAATATTCTACTCCTTTATTCTGTAAGCCTACTGCATTAATCATTCCGCTTGGAGTTTCAGCAAGACGCGGATACGGATTGCCCTCACGTTTCTCCGCAGTAGTTCCTTTAACGATGAAACCTCCGAGTGTATTCAGATCTAAAAAATCTTCGTATTCCGTGCCGAAACCGAACGTTCCCGATGCCGTCAGTACAGGATTTTTCAAACGTAATGAACCTACAGTTGTATTCAGTCTTATATCTTCCATAAATCTTTCTACCACTTTAAATCATTTGCATCAAATACAGGGCCTTTTGTACATACACATACGTTTCCTTCATTTACGGTATCGGAAACACAGCATAAACATGCTCCGATTCCGCAGGCCATACGGTTTTCCAAGGAAACGTAACAAGGAATATTCTTTTTCAACGCTTCTTTATTAACGGCTTTCATCATAGGAGTAGGACCGCAGGTAAGAATAGCAGAAAACTCCTTTTGAAGTATTGAGTTGTCCGTAACCAAACCTTTTTCTCCTGCACTGCCGTCTTCGATTGAAATATAAACATCGGCAATCGAGCTGTATTTTTCAATCAAAAACAATTGTTCTTTTGTCCTCGCTCCGATAAGCACGACAGGTCTGATTCCTCTTTCATAATACTTCTTTGCCAAGTAATAAAGCGGGGCAGTACCTACACCGCCTCCTACAAGTAACGGCCTTTTTTCTTCAACAGAGAAAGAATTACCCAAAGGAAATACAACATTAAGCACTTCACCCTCATTAACAAGGGAAAGTTTCTCCGTTGCTTTACCGATTTTTTGCACAACTACGCTGATAGTATCGGAAGAATAATCCGCATCGTGGATACTTATCGGACGTCGTAGTAATCTGTCCGCAACATCATGTACAAGTATGTTGACAAATTGACCAGGCAGTATTTCCGGCAGGGATGTCCGACTCTTTAAAATCAGAAGAAAGTTATTTTTATTTAAAAACTCTTTCTTCTCTATCATTAAATCCTGCTGATATTTCATATTTGACGATTTAATTATTTGGAAACACAAAATTAAATAAAAAAATTGATATGTAAAGAAAAAACGTTATTTTTGCGGTTTTAAAGTAAGTAACCGAAATGAAAAAATTTATTTATCTCTTATTATTTTTGCCACTGTTTCTATTGGTTTCCTGTGAAGTGGATTTTGATCCTAATGATTCGTGGCAGGAAAGAATGATGATATATTGCTTGTTGGATCAAGATGATGACACAACTTTTGTTCGCATTGAAAAATGTTTCTTGGGTAACGGCAATGCTTATGAATACGCAAAAAATAAAGACAGCGTTTATTATGCAAAAGATGAATTGGACGTTAAAATGTATGCGTATTCTATATGGGATACATCAAAAGTTATTGAGACGTATGATTTCCAATACACAACAAGAAAAAAAACTGACGGACAATTCTATTCCGGTGATGATTGTCCGCTGTATTGTTGTGATACAAAAGGCAAACTTTCCGTCAATAACCTGTATAAATTAGTAATTACAAATACTAAAACAGGCAAACAAGCCATAGGAAGAGTTTCATTGTTGGGTGATTACAGTATAGAAACAAATACATTTACTTTTACCGAAAGTCGGGGTTCAATGAAAATTGTATGGTCTAATCTAAGGAATTCTACATCAAATGACAGGAGTGCAATGCCGAAACAGTTTTCCGTCAATATAAGGTTTAATTACACAGAGAACGGAGAAATAAAGAACGTGGATATACCAGTCTCTACAAAGACGAATAACGGTATCAAATTCACTCATGAAACAAAGATTGATACGGCAACAATTATATCGTATCTGAGAGTAAAAATGAAAGACAAAAAACATATTGCCTGGTACGGAAAAGCTCCTTTCGAGATTCGTGTCTCTGCCTGTGATTTGTCAATGTTTGATTATTTATCCGTAAATAATGCAACTCAAAACGCTCTTAACTATTCTCCTGTATACAGCAATATTGACGGCGGATTCGGTTTGTTCGCCGCAAGACGTAATCATATAAACAGAGCTTTTGAAGACAGAGAGATAGATAATAATTTGAAAGAAAGCATGAAAACTTTATTGAATTTGTAACAAGAATTGAATACAAAAATTTTGCTTCCAAAAGAATTATTTGTAATTTTGCAAATTCTTTTTGAGAGCAAAATTAAAACGTGTAATATTATAATATAAAGATGAAAGTAAGTCAAGAAAATAACGGTGTATTAACCTTATTGGTTAAGGTAGAGTTGGAAGCTAATGACTACAAACCTGAGGTAGAAAAGCAATTAAAGGAACAAAGAAAAAAAATGACAATGCCCGGATTCCGTCCCGGACAAGTTCCTATGCCAATGGTAAAAAAGATGTACGGCACTGCGGTAAAGGCTCAAACAATCGAGCAGGTTATGTCCGATAGTCTTTATAGATATATTGAGGATAACAAAATTAAAGTTTTAGGTTCTCCGCTTGCTAACGACGATAAGACTCCTAAAGCAGACTTTGAGAAAGACGACAATTTTACATTCTATTTTGACGTTGCTCAACAGCCTGAATTTGATTTGGATTTGAACAAACACTCCGCTACTTTGTATGAAATAGAGCCTACAAAGGAAATGTTGGACAAGTTTATTGAAGATACTTGTATGCGTTTCGGAAAAGTTGAAAGTCCTGAAACAATAGGTGAAAAGGATATGGCATACGGTCATTTGGTTGAGTTGAATGAAGATGGCGAACCGAAAGAAGGCGGAGTTGATATAAATACTACATTATACATTGAACGTATTGCGTTAAAGACAATCAAGGACAAATTCCTGAATAAGAAAAAAGACGACACTATTACTTTCAAACCGTCTAAAGCTTTGAAAGATCCTTCTCAATTGGCTACATTCTTACGTAAGAAACAGGAAGAAGCAAAGGAATTCTCTGCTGATTGCAAATTCACTGTTTCAAGTATTCAACGTATGACGCCTGCCGAGTTAAACGAAGATTTATTTAATAAAGTTTATAAGGATAAAGGAATCAAGGATGAGAAATCTTTCCGTGAGGAGGCTAAAAAAGATTTGATGAATGCTTACAAACGCGAAAGCGACAACTATTTCTTGAACAAAACAAGTGAAGAATTGGTAAAGAATGTTAAATTCGATTTACCTGTTGAATTCTTAAAACGTTGGCTTATTGCTACTTCTCAAAGTGAGCAGGCAAAACAGGATATTGAGAATAAGTTTGACAAATATTTGGACGGTATTCGTTGGCAGATACTGGAAACGAAGATTGCCGAAGACAATAATGTAAAGGTTATTGACGAAGATGTTGTCAATTATTACAAGACGGAGTTACTTCCTTCTTATTTCCCTGCAATGCCTGACGAAACGGAAGAACAGAAAAAGGAAAGAGAAGAACATTTGGACTCTGTTGCTCACAATATGTTAAGAGAACAAGAGCAAACAAAACAAGTTTATAACTATTTGTTTGATAAACAGATTTCCGATGCTTTGAAACAGAAAATGAATATTGAAGTAAAGAAAGTCAATATGGATGATTTCATCAAAGAAGTAACACCTAATTCGGATGAAACCACTCCTGCAAAAGAAGAAAAGAAAGTTTCAAAGAAAAAATCCTTAAAAGCAGAGAAAAAAGAGGAAGTTAACGAAGAACCTTCATTATTCTAATATGTCATTGAAATGCGGTATAGTCGGCTTACCTAATGTCGGCAAATCAACATTATTTAACTGCCTGTCTAATTCAAAAGCACAGGCAGCTAATTTTCCGTTTTGTACGATAGAACCGAATGTCGGAGTGATCACCGTACCCGATGAGAGATTGAATGCACTTGCTGAAATAGACAAGCCGGAGAAAATTATTCCTACAACGGTAGAAATTGTAGATATTGCAGGATTGGTAAAAGGAGCCTCAAAAGGTGAAGGACTGGGTAATAAGTTTCTCGGTAATATAAGGGAATGCGATGCCATAATTGAGGTTTTACGTTGTTTCAATAATGACAACATTGTTCATGTTGACGGCAGTGTTGATCCGATAAGGGACAAGGAAATCATTGATTTGGAACTGCAAATGAAAGATCTTGAAACCATTGAATCAAGGTTTGCAAAAACGGAAAAGATTGCCAAAGTCGGTGGGGATAAGAAGGCGAAAGATACATTAGAAGTACTTAAAGCCTATAAAGAAACGTTGGAAAGCGGTAAAAACGCGAGAGAAGTAGTTTTTGATAATAAGGATAAAGAGGTTGCCGCTAAAGAATTGTGTCTTCTGACGGCAAAACCTATTATCTATGTATGCAATGTCGATGAAGCATCCTGTAAAACAGGCAATTCTTACGTAGATAAGGTCAAAGAAATGGCACAAAAAGAAAATGCAGACGTACTCGTCATTGCCGCAAAGACTGAAGAAGACATCGCTGAATTGGAAAGTTTTGAGGAAAAGCAAATGTTCCTGGAGGAATTGGGATTGGAGGAAAGCGGTGTCAATAGGTTAATAAAAGCTGCCTATCATATATTGAATCTTCAGACATTTCTGACTACCGGGCCTAAAGAAACACGTGCTTGGACCTTTCATAAGGGTGACAAAGCCCCTCAATGTGCAGGTATTATCCATTCGGATTTTGAAAAAGGCTTTATTCGTGCCGAAGTTATCAAATATGAGGACTATATAAAGTATAGAAGTGAGTCGGCATGCAGAGAAGCAGGAAAAATATCCATAGAAGGCAAAGATTACGTTGTACAAGACGGAGATATTATGCATTTCCGCTTCAACGTTTAAAATATTATTAATTCTTTAATTGATACACCCTTGAACGTATATCAATTAAAGAATTTCCTTTCAACCGATTTCCACGTAAATAATCTTACTCTGTCCATAATAATAGACAGAATGTATGTTATTAGTATAAAGACCAACATTAACAAGATACAATATAAGGAAGAATAGTTACAATATATGTAATAGCCTATTCTCTTGTATATAGGTAAAATGCAATAAGAAGAGTGAAACAAGTAAGCGGCGAAAGATGATTTGGCTATTATGTTTATTGTCTCGGATTCAAATTTTAATTTAGAAAAGAATAAAAACAAGTGTAACGCTGATAAAATAATAAATATAGATGAATATGCCGTAAAGATATTCAAGAAACTTATGTCATATATGCAAAACATAATATACAATATAGTCTCTGCTACACAAATCAAGAAAAATAATATAATATCATATTTCCTTTTAAGCGTAAATAGTTTAATCTTTTCTCCATATAATCTTACATATCGTGCCAACAAGTACAATCCAATAAAAGAAACAACGGAGTATCCATTAGCGAAATAGGATGTAGAATTACTGAATACCCATCCGTAAATTGCTTGAAATAGGAAGAAGGCAAATAAGATATTTCTTATTTGCTTTTCTTGAGAGTTTTTTATAAATGTATTTAAAATGGGAGACAAAATATACAGACACAAATATGATTTTATAAACCATCCGCCTTTTTGTAAGAAAAATACGCTGGTTATTCCTTCATAACTTAAGCTACTTTTCCCGATTAACAGAAAAAACAAATAAGTTGCTCCGTAGAAAAATATTATTTGATATAGAAAATTAGATAAACCTTTCGCTTTTGCATTTATTCCGAAATAGCCTGAAATTAAAACAAAAACATTTACGGCAACAATACAAACGAATTCAAGAAATACCCGTAAACTAGCCGCACTACGGTCAACGCTTATCTCCCCCCCCCCGACAGATCCTATACAAACGAAATTTACATGCAAAGCTAATATCATGAACATTGATATTATTCTCAGCAATTCTATATTTGACAACCTCTTTTTCACAACTTCAGCAAAATTAATAATATCTGTAACAAACCTTCTCTCTGATTAAGGCTAAAAAATCAGCATATATTTTACAACATTAATATCCATACCTAAGGGCATAACTGTTACTACAAATGTTTTCCGTATTGCATGTAAAGAAATGTCATCATGTTTAGTTTTTTTCATATTTCTTATCGCCGCGATAGTACTTCCGTAAATGGAGATATTCTCTCTGCTAATGTGTTTTAACGTATAAAAAAAAGACCTTGCAATACCATGATTTACAAAGTCCTTTTATTTTGTGATCTAAGAAGGATTCGAACCTTCGACCTACTGCTTAGAAGGCAGTTGCTCTATCCAGCTGAGCTATTAGACCATTCCCTTCTTTTCTACAAACATTAAAAGTTCGTCCTCTTAGCCATTTGCAACTATAAGTCGGGGTAGTAAGATTCGAACTTACGACCTCCACATCCCAAATGTGGCGCGATAACCGGACTACGCTATACCCCGAATATTTCTAAAGACCGAAACTTGTTCATTAAAATGAACGCTCCTCAATCAAACACCCGGCGGAGAATGGGGGATTCGAACCCCCGGTACCCTAATCGAGTACGACAGTTTAGCAAACTGTTGGTTTCAGCCACTCACCCAACTCTCCGTATGGCTGATTTGGGATTGCAAAATTACTACATTTTTTATTACTAACAAATTTTTTTTGTTTTTTTTTGCAGTTTATTTTTCAAATATTAACATTTATTACTGAAATATAATGATTTACACAACAAAAATATTAATTATTCTGCTATTTGAGTAAATAATATTGAGCTTATAACAAGTCATAAACAGGTCATAAATAATAATCTTTCGTTATATATTTCTCATTTTGCAAATTACTGATAATAAAATCGGACGTTAAATCATTTCATCGTTTTTATTTTTAATATTCTTGATGCAATCAAAATATTTTACTAATTTTGCATCCTATTATATTTTGAAGTGTTTCTTTTATGCCGAGTACTGATAAATATATTATCTTTGATGATAACTTAAAAATGTATGATGCCATGTTAGATGACATCAGCAATGCCAGACGCGTAATCTTTTTGGAAACGTTCCGATTCGGAAAAGACGCCATGGGCGACAAATTTCTTTTAGCCTTATACAAAAAAGCAAAAGAAGGAGTCATGATAAAGTTACTTTTGGATGCGTGGGGAACAGGAAGAGATTTATCTTATTTCCGGACTCTTATAGATGCAGGAGTAGAGATTCGCTTATATCGTAAGATGCGTTTAACCAAAGGTATATTAGCAAAAAACCATTGTCGGAACCACAGAAAGTTACTTATCATTGATTCGGAAATTGCTTACATGGGTTCTGCTAATATTACAGCCTACAGCGTAAGTTGGCGGGAGTTGAATTTGAGAACAACAGATCATAAATTGCTTACCGTATTCAGGAGAAGTTTCAGGGATTCTTTCCGTACATACAATAAATATGATATACCGATGGTTGCAAGTAATAAAAGTTATCATATTGATGATTGGATTTTTATTCAGGAATACCCTGACAGTGTCAGACAACGAATTAAAACTAAGTATGAAAAATTAATTCGTGAGGCAAAAAAAAGCATTATTATCGAAACTCCGTATTTTCTTCCAGGACACACATTGCGTAAAGAATTAATAGATGCAGCTCAAAGGGGTGTTAAAGTCGTTATCCACGTTCCATACCACTCCGATGTACGTGCTGTAGATATTCTTCGCAGACATTATACAGGAATATTGTATGAAGCGGGAGTGAAATTCAAGTTCTATGAACCATCCAACTTGCATGCTAAAAGTGTTATGATTGATGATGAAGTTTTTTGCTTGTCTTCTGCTAATTTTGACTACAGAAGTTTCCGTTATCAATATGAAATAGCCCTTGTCGGGAAGGAAAAATCAATCATTGATCAACTTCAACAACATTATGTCCATACAGAGCAATACAGTAGAGATTTTGACTACACCAGTTGGAAAGAACGTCCGAATATTGACAGAATTATAGAACATGTTTTGTTACCTTTCAGGTATTTGATGTAGAGAGAATAAGATTATGACAGACATACAGTCAATAAAACAAAGATTCGGAATTATAGGCAATGATCCTCAGTTGATGCATGCAATAAACGTTGCGGTGCAAGTTGCCGTTACGGATATGAGTGTGTTGGTTACCGGGGAAAGTGGTGTTGGTAAGGAAGTTTTCTCAAAAATTATACATACTAATTCTCCGAGAAAACACAATAAATATATAGCCGTAAACTGCGGTGCCATTCCTGAAGGAACTATTGAAAGCGAATTGTTCGGTCATGTTAAAGGGGCTTTTACCAATGCCGACAGAGATCGAAAAGGCTATTTTGCAGAAGCGGACAAAGGCACAATTTTCTTAGACGAAGTCGGTGAGTTGCCGATGAATATGCAGGTAAAATTGCTCAGGGTTTTGGAAAGCGGAGAATACCTGCCTGTAGGAAGCAGCAAGACAATGCATTGCGATGTCAGAGTGGTTGCAGCGACGAACGTTAATTTGATTTCTGCAATTGAGAAGGGAACTTTCAGGGAAGACTTGTATTACAGATTAAACCAAATCTCAATTGCCATTCCTCCGTTGAGAAAAAGGAAAGACGATATTTATATGTTGTTCAAACGCTTTGCCGTTGATCAGGCTGAGAAGTACAACATGCCCCATATTTCATTGACAACAGACGCACGGGATTATTTGAAAAACTATCCGTGGCAGGGAAATGTACGCCAATTAAAAAATGTAGCGGAGCAGATTTCAATAATAGAACAAGACAGAGAGATAAATGCCGAGACTTTACAACGATATATTCCTCCCGTTTCCTCTCTACCTGCCGTGATTGAAGACACGAATTCGTCATTTGATCACGATGAGGCTCTTTTCACAATAATGCAGAACCAAAAAAACATTAAGAATCTGCAAAATGACGTAGAGCAATTGAAGAATGTTGTTGCAACTTCGATAAACAGAATAAATCCGTCAGCCGCATTACTTATAGATGATCCGCATCTTCACAACACGGTAAAACCCATTGAGGACAACTCCGCGTTCGGAGAAGAAGATAAGGAACAGATCATTGAAATGGAGGAAAACTGCCCCGTTATGACGTTGGAAGAAATGGAAATACAGATGATTAAATCTGCATTAAGAAGAAACGGCGGACATCGTGCTGCGGCAGCCAAAGAACTCGGTATATCAGAAAGAACTCTGTACAGAAAGATTAATGATTACAACATTGAGTATTGATGCTGCACGATTCCGTTACGTTAAAAAGGAAAATTATTTTAGAGGATAATATCACTATCCGAATACCTTTTTCCAAAAGTATCTCAAACAGGTTGCTTATTATAAGCAATTTGGCCGGCTCTGTTCCTCAAATAGAAAATTTATCAACTGCTGATGATACCGAAATGCTACTGAAGTTTATCAATCAGGCAGAAAACAAATCCTCAAACAAGTTTTATTGCAAAAATGCAGGCACAACGTTGCGCTTTCTTTTAGCTCTGCTCTCTTTAAAAGAAGGACAATGGCAGTTAGACGCTGACAAACGAATGCAAACCAGACCTTTAATGCCATTAATAGACATTTTAAGGGAATTAGGTGCAGATATAAAGACCGCAGATACTGAGAATATTTTCCCGATTACGATAAACGGTAAGATCCTCAACGGCAACAAAGTCATAGAACCGAAAAAAAGCCTTACAAGCCAAATAATCAGTGCTTTATTACTTATTTCAGGAAAAGTCAAAGGAGGCTTCTCTATCGTACTGCCCAAGAATCAAACCTCTATGCCATATATAGACATGACCGTATCATTAGTCAATCGGTTTGGCGGGCAAATAAAACGCAATGATAACATACTTGTTTGCAGTGAATCGCAATACTATTTTAACAAAATAAAAGTTGAAAGTGATTTCTCCGCTGCCGCCTTTTTCTTCCTTTACACTGCAGTCGGCAAATTAAAAAGTATAAAACTTAATAATCTGCAAACAAGTTCGTTACAGGGAGATTCCATTTGTATAAAATTATTTGAACGCTTTGGTGTCAGAACCGAATTCCAAAATGACGGTGCTGTACTGTCTTATGATGCAGATCTAATGCCATGTAATCAAAATTTGGAATTTGACTTATCGGACTATCCCGATTTGTTTTGTCCCATTGCTGTTGCAGGCTACATATCCGGTAAGGAGATTTGTATAAAGAATTTGGCAAGTTTAAGAGTCAAAGAATCTAATCGGCTCAAAAATATGATAACCGAATTAAACAAACTCGGCAACAGATGCAAAGAGGAGAATAATTGCATGATTATTGCCCCGTTAAGCGATACACATGCAAGAAGAATATGGAAAGAAAGAGGATTTGCCTTTAATACCTACAATGATCACAGGATAGCAATGGCATTAAGTGCAGTCGCTTTCACATGCAAAAACATAACAATTAAAAATCCTGACTGCGTAAAGAAATCTTTTCCGGATTTTTGGTCGCAAGCACATAATTTTTTGGATTGTTTCTTCTCAAAAGAACTCTCAAACTCACAAGAAGAGAAAGAATAAGCGGTGTAGAATCCAAAGTATATTACGATTTTTTAAAGGCAAATCAAAAAAAACTGTAAAATTATTTGGTCAGAAAAAAAAATGGTTGTAATTTTGCAACCGCAATC
>JAFUYA010000041.1 GCA_017477025.1 Bacteroidales bacterium
ATAGCAATTATGCAACCAATATAGACTATTGGACGACAATATGTCCTTCACAATCAAACTCAAGAACAAAATTAGAGTTCGATATGTTTGATATTCATCCGACAGATACTGTTATCATATATTACGGTAAGACTATAGATGATATCAGAGCAACTAATTCGCTCAATGGAAAAGATTATTTTCAGAACTCTGATTTGGAGGGCAAACAAATATCTCCACCGATTATAGATGTTTCAGGTTGTCTTACGTTTAGGTTGAAAAGTGATCGAACCGGAGTTGCAAAAGGATGGAAAGCAAGGGTATCTTGTGAGGCAACTTGTCAGGATGTGGAGGTTAAACTTGCAGATAGCTTCACCAAATATGACGAGAACGGTACGATGTCCAAACGTCCGGTCAGGGATGCTTTTGATGTTGACACCGTGAAAGTACCGGATCCTTCTTTAGGATATGATATTACCATCGTTGATGGGTTGGGGAATACGGGATATTACAGATTGGATACTGTATATTTCAAAGCAATAGATATTTGTCAGGGAGATTCCGTAATATTGGAAGCCGACCCGCAGTTCCCTTACAACGATAATGCTTATCATCAGACTCCGCAAAATTGTATTTACATTTGGGGATTCGGGGATAGTGATGCCGGTTATGATACCGTCAAATATAATCCAAGAGTCGGACATAAGTGGGCAAAAGTCAGTGGCTATGATCTGAATTTAAATATTATAGATACTTCTTACGGAGGATGTACAGCCAAAAATACTATTAATGCGAGAGTCAGAATAGCACAGAATCCTATAAAGATAGAAAATAATATACCGGACATGTGTTCCGGAGATAAGCAACCGATAAATGTTGATTATTCTGGTACTGCTACGATTGTAATAGATTCTATGCATATTAATCAGGCGGAAAGAGAGTTTTTTGATACAAGAAAGTTTATTCCTGACGGGGGACATACTCCTACGGGAAGTCAAACTTATACTTCTACAATCAATTTTACTTCTTTTGCACCCGGTATTACGCTTTCCAGCGGTTCAGAAATTCTGGATGTTTGTGTTAACATGGAGCATTCGAGTATAGGTGATTTGGGAATACAATTGGAATGTCCTGACGGAAAGAATGTGCAATTAAAGTATAATACACAAACGAAGGATGCAGGTAAAAGAATCTTCTTGGGAGTGCCTGCAGGGGATGTAAAGTACGGATATATAACTGCAGGTACCGCCGATGATACTTTGAAAGTTGAAGATTCCGTTGCAAATCCGATAGGAGAATGTTGGCAATATTGTTGGAGTAACACGTTTTTGAGGAATCAACAAGGTGTTCTTACAGGTCTTGCTCCGAATATAGTACGTAACTATTCACTTTCAGCGGACGGAATGGTTTTTGTAAACAACACGGTGGATTCAACTCACTACTGGGGAGTTAGAGATACGGTACATTTATCTTCATCCATCCCGCCTGATACAATCCATATCTACAAAGGAGTTGAGTTTTATGCAAAAGGGAATGACACATTAATATCTTCGGACGGTGTCGTTGTGCCTTTTATGACGGGGATGAAAGTTCAGATTAAGGAAGGTGATTCTTATTCGGCTGTATCCACGGGAAGAGAGTATATATTCAATGAAACAAGTACAATTAACCAGTTTAATTTTTCTGAAGAGTTTCAACAATCAATGCCTGTTATAGAAAACGGTAAGAGTTTTCCTCCAAGTGTAGGAGATACCGTTAAGTTGCATTACAGTACCGTTACTTATTATAAAAATAGTTCCGAGACAACTCCGAGTTACGGGGATTATATTACTATTCTTGATGAAAACACACTAATAGTAAAAGGTACTTCGGAAGAGACAATTACGGCGGACTCCATCAGATTAGTAACTACGCAAAAACAAGAATATTATCCTTATAAGAATGATGTGTATGTAGCTCAATACGGTGATTATATACGTACAATTTCTTACATCTACACAAGAGATTCTGTGATCAATACGGGAGATACTTCGCAGTTTTTACAGACGCCTAAGCAAGGCGTAACAGGAAATACGGCTTATACAGATCCTCCTTCTCAGAATTATTTGGATGCAACGACAGTAGATTTGAACGGATTTAATTCCTTGATAGGATGCCCTTTGAACGGAGCATGGACAATTAAAGTTACTGATGATATGCCGGGTGATAACGGATGGATCTGCGGTTGGTGGATGGATATAAACCTTTCATCTGCTACGGATTGGACATATTCGGTGCCTATTGATACCGTTATATGGGGAGGACCGTTCATAACTAACGCTTCTTCTATGTCTGCCATAGTAGCACCTCCTATTACACAGTCTGGAAGTTTTACTTACAACGTGAAAGTTGTAGATGATTTCGGATGTCAGTGGCCTGCTACTACCCATATATCAGTTGTCGGGACTCCTATCGTTAATCTGGGTGCTGATAAAAATATATGTGAGGGCAAATCCGTAACTTTGGATGCAGGAAATGCAGGAGCTTTCAGTTATAATTGGGAGCCTACCGGCGATACTACACGAAAGATAACCGTAACTCCTGGAGAAAATGAATTCGGGACTAAGACATATATAGTTATGGTAACTAATTACAATAATAATCTTTATTGTTACGGCAATGATACCATAAATGTAAATGTTCATCCCGGAGCAGCAGCAGCTTTCACATCTGATAAATATCCTTTGGAAGGTTGTGAGCCTTATACATTCCAGCTGATATCAACATCAAGCGAAGCGGATAAATACGAATGGAAATTAGGTGAATACACTTCCCAGGAAGTTAATCCTTCATTCACGTTCTCTGCAGGGGTATATGATTTGGATTTGAAAGTTACCAGCAAGTACGGTTGTTCCGATGATCTGCATTATCCGGGATTTATTAATGTTTATCAGATGCCTAAAGCAGATTTCAGTTGGAATCCTGCAACACCTTATTCGTCCAATCCTGCCGTTACAATGGTTAATCTTACGGAACCGAATAATGAACAGGCGAATCGATACCGTTGGGAGATTCAGACAAACAAGTTCAATCCTATGGATATAGAAAACCTCTTCGGACGGACACCTTACTATAAATGGGAGGCACAAAACGGAGAGAATGTATCAGGAGAGTACATTGTAACTTTGGATGCATACACATATAATGTTGCTCCAAGCGGAAATGTCTATGAGTGTCATGATACTATTTCAAAGGTTATTACGATAATTAACGATAACATAACATTCCCTACGGTAGTTACTCCTAACGGAGACGGAATCAATGATGTATTTGTGATACATAATTTAATCGAAGGTCAAGCTTATCCAGACAATGAACTTGCTATTTATAACAGATACGGTAAACGTATTTATTTTGCACAGGATATTCGTTCTTCGGATCAGTTTTGGGATCCTGAGCAGACTAAATCACCAACAGGAACATACTTCTATCACTTTATAGCAAAAGGGCCTATTAAGAATATGGAGTTTAACGGAACAGTGGAAGTCTTGAGAGATTAGTTTTGAAAGTATATTAAAAAAGTACAGATGCGAACCGATATTGTTTGTTTCAATATAGTTTGCATCTGTTTTTTTATTGTGATTTTGCAAAAAAAATCAGTGATTTCTGTCAGAATCTTTATAAATTCTACAAAAATCACTGAAAAAAATTTTCTGATAATACTTTTTTTATAAGTAATATTTATTTCAGACTCTCCAATTCTTGTTTTAATGCCGTTAGTTTGCTTTCGCAATCAGCCAATTTCTTTCTTTCCAATTCCACTACGTTAGCAGGGGCATTGGAAACGAATTTTTCATTAGCCAATTTCTTACTTACCGACATTTTAAAGCCTTCATAATACTTTATTTGCTCGTTTATCTTTTTTATCTCCTCATCTTTATTGACATTTTGGGCAATCGGAATAAAGATTTCGGTTGTTCTGATCATCAAAGACAACGTCCCTTCCTGTTTATCCTCTACAAATTGAATTTTATCAACGTTTGCCGTCTTTATTATGATACTTTCGTACTTTGCAATCAGATCTTTGCTGTCGGAAATCTTTACAAAACACTGTAAAACTTGTTTCGGAGAAATACCCTTGGAGTTGCGAAGAGAACGAATGGCGGTAATGATTTCTTTAATAAAGACAAACTCCTCGTCCATAATGTTTTCGTTACTTGTACATGTAGGATAGGAAGCGTTCATTATGAAATCATCTTCATTTCTTTCCCTAAGGTTGTGATAAATTTCCTCCGTAACGAACGGCATAAACGGATGAAGAATTTTCATCAAGTCTTCAAAAATGTCAATTACCTGTTCGTAAGTCTGACTGTCAATAGGTTTCTGATATTCAGGCTTAACAATTTCCAATAACCAGGAACAGAAGTCGTCCCAAATGAAAGAGTAGATATTTTTCAAACTTTCACTTAAACGATATTTTGAGAAATCGTCATTGATTGATTCAATCATAACATTCATTCTTTGTCTGAACCAAGCAATTGCAAGTTTTGAATGTTCAGGTTGAGGTATCCGCTCAACATTAAAGCCTTTCACCAAACGCAATGCATTCCAAATTTTGTTGGAAAAGTTACGTCCCTGTTCGCAATACACATCATCAAACAGCAAATCGCCTCCTGCAGGAGATACCATCAGCATTCCCATCCTTACTCCGTCTGCTCCGTATTTGTCAATCAAGACTAACGGGTCAGGAGAGTTACCAAGTGATTTGGACATCTTTCTTCCCAGTTTATCTCTTACCGTTCCCGTGAAATAAACGTTCTTAAACGGTATCTCGTCTCTGTATTCCAATCCTGACATTATCATTCTGGCAACCCAGAAAAACATAATATCCGGTGCAGTAATCAAATCATTAGTAGGATAATAGTATTCAATTTCTTTATTTTTCGGATTACGTATTCCGTCGAAGCAACTCATCGGCCAAAGCCATGAAGAAAACCATGTATCCAAAACATCTTCGTCCTGTTTCAAGTCTTCAATAGTATAGTTTTCCGCAGGATAAAGTTTTTTTGCCTTATTGTATGCTTCTTCTAACGTTCTGCCTACAACTATTTCCTTATTCGGTAAGTAATATGCAGGAATACGATGTCCCCACCACAATTGACGGGAGATACACCAGTCCTTAACGTTCTCCATCCAATGACGATAAGTATTTTTAAACTTATCAGGCCAGAATTGTATCACATTATTCTCTACAACTTCCAAAGCAGGTTCGGCAAGTTCTTTCATACGACAGAACCATTGCATGGAAAGTTTCGGCTCAATAGGGACGGACGTTCTCTCACTCAGACCGATTTTATTGTCATAGTCCTCTATTTTCTCAATCAATCCTTCTGCTTCCAAATCTTTAACAATGGCTTTTCTGCAATCAAATCTGTCCATACCTTTGTATTGCATACCGTTTTCATTCAAAGTGCCGTTGTCGTTAAAGATATTTATTGCGTCAAGTTTGTGTTTATTGCCGATATTGTAGTCATTAATGTCGTGGCAAGGAGTTATCTTCAAAGCACCCGTACCGAAAGTCATATCCACGTATTCGTCAAAGATAACGGGAACAACTCTTCCCACGTGAGGGACTATTACTTTCTTGCCTTTCAAATAAGTAAATCTTTCATCGTCAGGATTTACGCAAACGGCAGTGTCGCCCATTATCGTTTCAGGCCTTGTAGTGGCAACCACTATGTATTTATCTTCGTCTTCCAGATAGTACCGTAAATAATACAATTTACTGTGTTGCTCTTTGTAAACAACCTCTTCATCGGATACGGCGGTCAAAGCCTTCGGGTCCCAATTTACCATACGGACACCGCGATATATAAGACCTTTTTCATATAAACGACAGAAAACGTCTGTTACCGCTTCGCTCATATCGTCATCCATTGTGAATTTGGTCCTTTCCCAATCACAACAACACCCCAATTTCCTTAATTGCTGAAGTATTATTCCGCCTTTTTCCTCTTTCCATTGCCAAGCGTATTTCAAAAATTCTTCTCTTGTAAGGTCACTTTTATTTATTCCCTTTTCTTTCAAGAGATTTACCACTTTGGCTTCGGTAGCAATACTTGCATGGTCAGTACCCGGAACCCAACAAACATTCTTACCGTTCATTCTTTCTTTTCTGCAAAGTACGTCCTGAATGGTTTCGTTAAGCATGTGTCCCATGTGCAATACACCCGTAACATTTGGCGGCGGTATTACAATAGTATAAGGTTCTCTGTCATCAGGTTCGGAATGGAAAAGATTTTTCTCAATCCATTTATCATACCATTTCTGCTCAACATTTTTAGCGATGTACCTTGTATCGCCGGTTCTGTTTGTACTTTCCGCTTCTGTCATAGTTATAAATAAATTTATGAAACGTAAATCTAAAATCGTCTGCAAAGGTACGCAAATTTCGCAACAAATCAATGAAAAGAGTTGATTAATTTACTAATTACGCATATTTCCCCGGGCTGTAAATACGGAATTTATATTGAAAATTTTGTATTCTTTACAGATTTTTGCAACTAAATTTCAAAGAAAAAACCTCTTGTGTATGAAAATTATGTTTGAGAGTTACTTAAAAGATACTTATCCGATAAGATTTTACGGATTCCTGTAATACTTGCAATACTGAAAACAAATAAAACAGAATTGTATTTACGTTTCAGGAGATATTTCCAAAAGAAACTTCCCTTACTTTTTTGTTTAATCAATTCTTCAAGAATGAATTTGGTATCGTAATCATCTCTAATTTTCTGCAGATTCTTAATCCTTTGAATCCTGCTTATATTATTCTCTGTCAATATACTGTAGAAGACAAGTTTGAAATCGGAAAAAAACCATTGGAAATTCCAATTATCAGGCCAAATACGTTTTAATTCGGTAGTAATTTCATGATAGTTGTTCCATTGTTCATTAAAAGTCATATCTGTAACGGACAAGTGATCACCGATTATACGTATGTACGGGAAGTATTTTCTGTTATATGCAATTTCGTTTATTTCTTTGAGATACTGCATTGTGAAAAGTTTATCTTCTCCGTAAGAAATGTTTTCTTTGAAGTGTAACCCGAGTCTGTTTATTACTTTCCTGTTGTATAACTTTCCTTGACATTCGGCATTATTCTGTACCTTGTCAAGCATTTTCTGACAAATCGGGCCGCTGCAATGAATACCTTTGACTTTTTTCAGTTTATTTTCCTTCTTTCCTTCTTTCTCTCCGGTTATATACAGACAATCTTTGTGAAGTTTTCCTCTGTAAAAGAAAGAATATATATATATGTTGTCCGCAAAGTCGTTTTGCCTGCAAAATGTAATCCAACTTCCCGTTGATTTATTCAAACCGAAGTTCTTTGCAACGGCTATTCCTTCATGTTGTTTATGAAAACATCTGACTCTTGCATCTTTCAAGACATATTCTTCGCAAATCTGAGAAGATAAATCCGTACTACCGTTGTCAATCAACAGAATTTCAATGTTTGAATACTTCTGTTTCAACAGAGAATCCACACATCGTTTCAGCGTCTTTTCTCCGTTATAAACAGGTATAACAATAGAAACCAATTCTTTCATAGTATATTTGTGAGTTTGCAGAGGTACAATAATAAACGTGCAATATTTCAGTTCGGATTAATAAAAAGTTCGTTTTTGCTACGGAGTTTGACTTTCTGTATTATGCTATTCAAACACTGAAGCTGCATATCTCATCTGCACATTCAAATAATATCATCATAAGCAGTGATATAACGGCGATTATAAAACAGTTGTCTTTTCTTTCTTCTTTTGTAATGTGCAGATTTAATTATGATTTACTTTCTTTTTGTTGATAATTTCTTTGCACTCTGCCGTTTTTCTAATTCAGATTCAGATTGTATTCTTTCGGATACTTAACCGTATAGGAAAATTTGACTTGTTTGCTTTCTTTCGGAGCAAGTTGCAGTTTCCATTTTATTATTCCCGTATTTGAATTAAGATTTCCCTCATTTGTTTCCACATTTGTGATTTTTATGTTGGCATCCTGTGAAACGGGTATCTGATCTTTTACTTCCAAATCTACGGATTTATTTTTTGCATTTGTGATATTAAGCGAAACGGTTACAGTAATTTCCACGTTGGAAGACAAAAAGCCTTTGTCGGGAGAGGATTTGCGAACCTTTCTTGCGATTTTTACGCCTTTATCTTCGCCTGCGGAAAACTGCATAGTATCTTTGGTCGAGTTAGTATTGATAAAAGATTTAGCGATGTATTTACCGTTTAGAAATACTGAGGATTCAACGCCCTGCAATCCCAAATCTTCCCAATCAGGTAACAAGGCAGTATAATAAACTTTCTCTATATTCTTCGGAGTAGAGAAATGTCTGAAATCGGCTTTAGTAGTATCAAACGAAAGCGGGATTGTCTGCGGTTTATCTCCGCTGCTTATCGCCTGTTTAGTGTTAAGGGTGTATTCTTTACTCAAAGTAAGATTCTCGGATGAGGCAACGGAAGAAATAGGTGCGGCATCTTCATAGTCTGCATCGGCAAACAAATCCACCGTTAAGGCTGTTTCTTCCGCAGTTACTGCTTTTGCCAGCATGGAGTTATTAGCACTCATTGCGTTTTTCCTGTGTGCAACTCCGGATGTTCTGTACAGCGGTTCATTGTTTAAATACCACGTGTATAATTCCCCGTCTTGTCCCGCCGTTCCCGCATCGGATGTAGAAAATACTATATCACAATTCTTCCAGTTTTCATTTGTGCGTTGTTCTACATTGGTTTTCAAGTTGAATACGGCATTGTGCAAATCTTCGTTAAGCATTACATCGTAATAGTAAGTACTTGCAACATTTGAAACCAGATAATTGTATTGCAATTCTGCGGTCATATTGCGGTTGGAATATACACTGATGGTGATATTTTGGGATTTGGTTGTCAGATTACAATTGCCGTTGTGCTGTTTTACCAAATCTTCCAATTCGTCTTCCTGTTGATTGAGAGTAAATCCCAATTCTTCATTTTCTTTCTGTGCTTTTGCAATCAGAGCATTAAGTTTGATTCCTTCCTCTCTTTGGAAAGCAAACTGATCTTGTAAAGTTTTGACGGTATCAATCAAAGCAGTGTTTTTTATTGCCTTAACATTTTTCAAAGCGTTCAGTTGTTGATTGTAAGTATTTATAAGGAGGTTGTTGTCTTTGATTTTCAGACGCGTTTGTTGC
>JAFUYA010000042.1 GCA_017477025.1 Bacteroidales bacterium
AATCAAAAAAGAAGAAACCTGTCTTTGAAGCATTATATTGTCAATATCATTCTTTTGTGATTTACTCAACGGCTGATAATCATAATTCTTTTGTGCCACCGTACAAAATGTGACAAAACAAACAAAAAATAACGAAACTATTTTCTTTTTATCCATTTTAAAAAATATATAAATTCAATTAAAAAACCTGTTATATACGCTATAACGGCTGTCAAAGCAGCCCCCGTGATATTGTACTTAGGAATGAGAATATATCCGAATATCAAAGTATTTATTAAAGAACATACGGAGGCTGATGCCGTAATGGTAAAATTTCCTCTTGAAGCAAAATATTGAGTTATATTGCTTGTGCTGCTCAATAACAATATACCTCCTGCCAGTATTCTGACATAATACCCTACTTGCTCAAAACCCGTACCGAATAAAAATACCCAGAATTTCTGCGGTAACAGACAAACTACCAGCAATCCCAATGCCGTAACAATAACATTAACCGTTGTCATCTTTATAGTCAATGTTTTTGCCATAGTATTATCCAAAGTATTTGAAAGAGAAGAATACTGAACTAATGCCAAAGATGTACCGAATAGTAGAATTGCTTCCGAAATGGATGTCGCATTGGAATAAATACCGTTGAATTCTTCTCCCTTTGCTCCGAAAAAGAAAACCATAAACATCAATGATAATCTATACACCATAGTCTGAGCTATTCCTCCAATCTGCCTAACAGCACCGAGTTTAAACAACAACTTACAATTCTCTATGAACTCATCTCTTCTCAGCAGGTACAATTGCCGATACTCTTCCCGTAGTATGATAACTCCGTATATCAAACTGAAAATATAAGCCATCCACAAGGAAAATACGTATTGTCCTATGTCATTGAACCAATTAAGCAATGACATGCCGACTATAAGGACTACATTGGTCAAAGGATATATTAATTTTAGATTATTTGCTTGAATAACTTTCTGCTTCCCCATAAGGAAATAATAATTTATCTCCGTAACTGAAGCTATAATAGAAATGCCTACAGTCTGCAAAAAATATTTTTGAGTATTCTCGCCTCCGGTAAAAATGCCCAACAACCCGAGTTCTCCTATTATCGCAACTATTATTGCACAAAAAACACTCCAAAGTAAAGAAGGGATAAATAACTGTGAAAAATTTTTTCTGGGAGCAAGATATATCAAAGTCGAATTACCCATTAATGTCAGAACTAACATTATTATATTGATATTAAAGGCAATCACTGCCTGCTGACCCTTACCTGCCGTCCCTAACAGATGCGATACCAAAATAATTATCGTAAAACCTGCAACGGCAGTAAAGAATTTCATAAATAATGTGTTCAATACTTTCTTTAACATGATGAGTAGGCGTAAAAGTAAATACTTTTTGTCGTTATGCGATTCAGTACTCTATCTTGTCTTGCTTGTTTATCCACATATTAAAAGGCTCTCGTCCCATCTCTTTCAGAAACTGCTCGGATGCAATTGACCTTTTATCTCTGTCAAGAGAGATTTCTTTATATATGAATGAATCGTCAAAGCCTCCGAATGCAGCATCATACTGATCTGCTGCATAATATATTTTATCTATTCTGGCCCAATAAACAGCACTTAAACACATAGGGCAAGGCTCACATGAAGTGTAGATTTCACATCCTGAAAGATCAAAATCATTCAATACTTTGCAGGCATTACGTATTGCATTGATTTCAGCATGAGCTGTCGGGTCCAAAGCTGACGTAACAGTGTTCGTTCCCTCTGCAATTATTTCACCGTCTTTGACAATAACGGCACCGAAAGGCCCGCCCTTACCACTATTGACATTTTCTTTTGCAAGATTTATTGCCCTAATCAAAAAGTCTCTATTTATCATGAATATGTCTACTTAATGCTATTAAAAATAATAATTCTTTTTTAAATAATTGCCATACTCCTTTTTAATACATTCCAAACAGATATCTCTACTTCATTTGTTTATACTTACAATTCAAAGAATCCGATATATTTCTTTTTGATACATCATTTTTATTATGTAATTTCTCAAACTTCATATCGTCTGTATTGCAAAATTACAAAAAATCCCAACATGCCTATACATTATTGTATGATACCATTCCACATTAAATGCCATTCTTTATGCAAAACACACTTTTTTATCGCTGAAATAACCGCAGATAACTATATAATTCACGGCTACCGCCAAGCAGACAGCACCTGTAAATCGGAGTAGTCAATCAATTAAAAAGAGACCGTCTAACACTGTTGAGCGGATTCTTTGCATAATGTTTCTATTTGCCTAAAACCACTCGTTCAATTACTTCAGGAAAGTAGGTCTTTTCCAGCATATGTATTTTGGCTGCCAAATCCTCAGGTGTATCTGCTGGTTCAATATTGCACTCGGCCTGAAATATTATATCTCCAGAATCATATTTCTCATTAACATAATGGATAGTTATACCGCTCCGTTGTTCTTTAGCTTTTATAACTGCCTCATGTACATGATGTCCGTACATTCCCTTGCCTCCGTAATCGGGTAACAACGCCGGATGAATATTGACTATCCTGTGGTCATATGCTTGCAACAGGTTTGTCGGAACTAACCATAAAAATCCCGCCAGAATTATATAGTCGATGTTCCTTTCTTTCATCAAATCAAGAACTTTATCACTATTATAGAAATCATCTCTGCTAAAATAAAAGCAATCAATCCCCAAATTTCTGGCTCTCTCTATCACGTAAATATTTTTCTTATTAACAATCACACAATCAACATTAACTTCATCACTTTGTGCAAAATATTCACTGATTTGCTGCACGTTAGTACCGTTTCCTGATGCAAAAAGGGCAAGTTTTTTCATAATAATTGTATACTTTTGTTTATTTAATCTCCAAAATTACTGCAAAAAATCCTTATAACCACAAAAATACAATTTTAATTTTATATTGAAAGGGAAAAAGATACAGAAAATACAGAAAATTTACCAAATAATCAAATTTACAATAAACTGATTATCAAGATATACAGATTAAAAATATCATTTTTAAAGATTTTTTATTGGTTAATTAAAAAAAATGTCGCAACTTTGCAAACCTAATTTTTAACTAATTAAATAATTCAAAATTATGTCAGAAATTCAGAACAAGGTAATAGCTATCGTTGTTGATAAGTTAGGAGTTGAAGAAAGCCAGGTTACACCTGAAGCTAATTTTACAAGTGATTTAGGTGCTGACTCTTTGGATACTGTAGAGTTGATAATGGAACTTGAAAAAGAGTTCAATATCTCAATTCCTGATGACGATGCTCAGAAGATTGCAACTGTAGGTGATGCTATCGCTTACATAGAAAACGCTGCTAAATAATTTCATTTCATCATCTACTATGGAAATGAAGCGTGTTGTAATCACGGGTTTGGGTGCTCTCACACCGATAGGCAACAATGTCAATGAATATTGGCAGGGATTGATTAACGGTGTGAGCGGTGCTGCACCTATTACTCATTTTGACGCCACCACAGCAAAAACTACTTTTGCTTGCGAAGTCAAGAACTTTGATGGTGGAGCGTATTTTGACAGAAAAGAAATTAGAAAGTACGACAGATTTTCTCAATACGGAATAGTTGCTGCCGAACAAGCGATACAGGACAGCGGATTGGATGTAGAGAAAATTGAGAAAGACTATGCCGGAGTCATTTGGGCATCGGGAATTGGAGGAATCCAAACCTTTGAGGACGAAATTTCCGATTATGTAAAAGGCGATGGAACATTGAGATTCTCTCCTTTCTTTATTCCGAAAATGATTGCAGATATTTGTGCAGGACACATATCCATAAAATATGGTTTCAGAGGTCCGAATTTTTGCACGGTAAGTGCATGTGCTTCGTCCGCTCATGCTTTAGCTGAGGCTTTTATGTATATCAGACTGGGTAAGGCAAAGGTAATGATTTCTGGTGGTAGTGAAGCTGCCGTTACGCATGCCGGACTGGGTGGTTTTTCTTCTATGAAAGCTATCAGTCAAAGAAATGATGATCCTAAAACTGCATCACGTCCGTTTGATAAAGACAGAGACGGATTCGTTCTTGGAGAAGGTGCAGGTGCATTAGTATTAGAGGAATATGAGCATGCTAAAGCAAGAGGAGCTAAAATCTACGCTGAATTAGCGGGTACAGGATGTACGGCAGATGCTTATCACATGACAGCACCTCATCCCGAGGGTCTTGGAGCTATGCGTGCAATGAAATTGGCAATACAGGAAGCCGAATTGCAATTGGAGGATATTGATCACATCAATACGCACGGGACTTCCACTCCTTTAGGGGATATTGCCGAAATTAATGCCATTGTTAATCTGTTTGGAGATTGTGCAAAAAATATCAACATCAATAGTACAAAATCCATGACAGGTCATCTATTAGGAGCCGCTGGTGCTATTGAGGCTGTCGCAACTGTGTTGGCTATCCACAATGGAATCGTTCCTCCTACTATCAATCATTTTACGGATGACGAAAATCTGCCTGAACTTAATTATACATTCAACAAAGCACAAAAAAGAGAGATCAAAGCTGCATTGAGCAATACTTTTGGTTTCGGAGGTCATAACGCATCTTTGGCTTTCAAAAAGATAAGCGAGTAATATGTTTTTGTTTTTCAATAAGCCGAAAACAGAACAGGATAAAGAGTTATTAAAGTTTCTTAAGAATATTCTTGGGCTGAAGCCTGGGAATATTCTTCTTTATAAAACAGCCTTAATTCACAAGAGCAAATCGCATACAGACAGTAGAGGTCATAGAGTAAATAATGAACGATTGGAATATTTAGGCGATACGGTATTAAGCACCATTATAGGAGATTATCTGTTCAAAAAATATCCACATCACGGTGAAGGTTTCTTAACTGAAATGAGATCAAAGATTGTAAGTCGTTCCTCTTTAAATTCCCTATCCAAAAGAATAGGATTATCACAGTTGATAGAATACACACACGGTAGAGGTGGCGGATTTATATCTATGAGTGGTGATGCCTTTGAAGCTCTTACCGGTGCTATATATTTGGATAAAGGATATGATTTTACTTACAAAGTTCTAATAAATAGGATTTTTACTTCGTATATGGATGTCGCAGACATGGAAACTATAGACTGGAATTATAAAAGTAAAATAATTGATTGGGGACAAAAAACTAAACACCGTATATCTTATCAAGTTGTGGATGTCACAGAATTTGAAAAACGCAAACAATACAAAATTCAAATCTTTATTGATTCTTTTCCACAAGAAAAAGCCATTGCTTTTTCTATTAAGGCAGCCGAGCAATTAGCAAGTGAAAAAACATACAAGCGATTACAGGAACACGGATTCATTGAATAAATTAAAAAAACAGGAAATAAAGAAATTGTGTACAGTAATGATAAAATCAACACCAATATCATTTAGTATTTAATTCTTTTCTTTATAAAGTCTGGCATCATTTTCTATCCTTTTGATAATGATTCCCGTACTTTTTCCTACAACGCGTTCTTGTTTTATTTGTTGGGGGTTATCATATTCAACAATGCTCTTTATTATTGCTTTTATCCATTTTTTCCGATAACGGCAAATCTTCTCGTATAACAGCATTAGTACTAATGAATATATTTAAAAACATCTAACTCCTTCCAATGACAGTAGAGCTTTTTTATTTTTAATTCCTCCTCCGTAACCTGTAAGCCTACCGTCACTCCCGATGACTCTATGACAAGGAATAATAACACATATAGGATTCCACCCGACGGCACCGCCGACAGCTTGAGCAGACATTTTTCTGAGTCCGTTAATTTCAGCAATGTGTCGTGCTATACTGCCATACGTCGCAGTGTGTCCGTAAGAAATATTCGACATAGCATTCAATACTTGTTTTCTAAAAGGTGTCACATTGTTTAAAGTATATGCCGGAGTAAATGTCGGTATCTCTCCGTTGAAATAACAATCAAACCATTGCATCGTGCTATTAAATATCGGCAACAATTGTTTTGTATAACTGCCGTTATTTCGAATTAAACTTAATCCTTTAGAATATTCAAAATACACACCGGTCAAATAATGCCCGTCTGAAAACATTACCAAATTGTCAAATCCCTCTGGGGTGCAATATTCCCATTCAAAGTACATCAAATCTGTATCCTATAACACGATTTCTATTTTTCTCGGAAATAAACCGTAACCGGAACTCCGTGAAAGTTATAATACTCTCTAAGTTTATTTTCGCAGAAACGATAATATTCCTGCTTTACATACTGTGGCAGATTGCAATAAAAAACAAACTGCGGATATGGAGTTTTCAATTGAGTAATATATTTTATTTTCACTCTCTTGCCTTTGTACTCTGCAGGAGGGTTTTGCTCTTTCACAATAGGAAGAATATCCTCATTTAATTGACTGGTAGAAATTTTCCTTTGACGATTTTCATATACTTCTCTTGCTGTTTCAAGTACTTTAAAAATACGCTGTTTATTGATAACGGAAGTGAATATTATAGGTATGTCTGTAAAAGGTGCTGTTTTACGTCGAATTTCCTCCTCAAATTTCTTCATGGTATTGGTTTCTTTCTCTACCTTATCCCATTTATTAACACAAATAACAACTCCTTTATTGTTCCTTTCACAAAGAGAAAGAATATTTAAATCTTGGGCATCAAAGCCTACTGATGCATCAACAATAAGTATGCAAACATCCGACATTTCCAAAGAACGAATGGCACGCATTACGGAATAGAACTCAATATTTTCTTTGACTGCATTCTTTTTCCTTAATCCTGCCGTATCTACTATTATAAAATCAAAACCAAACAGATTATATCGTGTATTAATACTATCTCTTGTCGTACCGGCAAGGTCTTTTACTATATTACGATCTTGGTTTGTAATCATATTTATGAAAGATGATTTGCCTACATTAGGTCTTCCGACAACAGCAAGGTGAGGTAAAGAGAGTTCCTCATCATTAAAATCTTCTTTTTCCGTAAAATCTTTAACCAATTCATCCAATAACTCACCTGTTCCCGACCCGTTGGCAGCAGATATTTCGTATAACTCTCCCAATCCTAAAGAATAAAATTCCGATACGTTCATAGATTTTTGGAAACTATCAACTTTATTGACCACAAGTAAGGTTTTCTTGTTACTTTTTCGCAATATATCGGCAACATCTTCATCCATGGAAGTAATGCCTTCCTTAGCATCCACAAGAAATAATATAACATCAGCCTCATCAATAGCAATACGAACCTGCTCGCATATTTCTTTTTCAAAAGCATCATCGCCGCCAATCATATAACCACCCGTATCAATAACGCTGAATTGTTTACCGTTCCAGTTACTTTTCCCGTAATGACGATCACGCGTTACTCCGCTTGTGGGATCTATAATTGCACTCTTTGTACCTGTCAGACGGTTGAAAAGCGTACTTTTACCTACATTAGGTCTTCCTACTATTGCTACTATATTGCTCATCGTTACAAATATTTTTCTTAATTTTGCAAAATTACAAAAAATTTATAACAATGAAAGCTATGAGAATATCATTAGTTACAGTAGTGCTTTTATTTTATTTTTCACATATTTCGGCACAGGATACAGTTTACTATAAAGGAACATTGAACATTACAGACAATCAATCTTTGCCATTAACTCTACGGATTATTACATCAGAAGATACAAACATCATCTTTATGGGTTCTCCTTTACAGACCGAACAAATGATTCCTGCAACAAAAACTAAATTTACTGCCGACAGCGTTAAGTTTAACATATCCGACATGAGAGTCAAGGTCCGTTTGAAATATTTTAATAATCGCAATGAATTAAAAGGCTCCTTCAAACAAGGTCTTTTGAATAAAGACATTACATTCTACAAGACGGAAACACTGTTTTCTTTTGACCGCCCGCAAACTCCTGAACCACCTTTTAATTACAGGGAGAAAGAACTTACGTTTAAAAATCCTGATAGTGAATATCTGTTTCACGGAACATTGACTTATCCTGAAAATGCAGGAAAATATCCTGTTGTTGTTTTAGTCAGTGGCAGCGGATGCCAAAATCGTAATGAAGAATTGTATAATCACAAGCCTTTTATGGTCATAGCCGATTATCTTACCAACAACGGCATTGCCGTATTCAGATATGATGACCGAGGATACGGTTCTTCCGATACCGATATGTACAAAGGTACAACTTATGATTTTGCCGTGGATACTCGTTGTGCAATAGAGATGTTGAAACAACAGGAAGAGATTGACACAAACAATATTTTCGTTCTCGGACATAGTGAAGGAGGAATGATTTGTCAAATATTAGGAGCGGAAAGTCAAGATCTGTGCGGACTGATATTGATGGCAGCACCTTTTGTTTCGGGAAAAGAAATTCTATTATCCCAAACCGAAGCAATATTAAACCTTAATAATGCCTCACATGATTACATACAATCAGCATTGTCGGAGATTGAAAATGCGAAATACGATACTAACACGATAAACGGTTTGTGGCTGAATTATTTCTATAATTTTACCCCTTCAAAATATGTCAAAAAATTAAAAATGCCACTCCTGATACTGCAAGGTAATAAAGATATGCAGGTAATATCCGGCCTGAACATGAAATCATTAGAAAAACAATTACCGAAAAAAAGGAAGAATGTCAATATTAAGCAATATGAAAATCTGAATCATTTGTTTCAACATTGTAAAACAGGCAATCCCGATGAGTATGCAGAAATTGAAGAAACTATTTCTGTGGAAGTTCTGCGAGATATCAAAGAATTTATCATGTCAAGTGTAAAAAA
This sequence comes from Bacteroidales bacterium, assembly GCA_017477025.1. Lineage (GTDB taxonomy): Bacteria > Bacteroidota > Bacteroidia > Bacteroidales > P3 > Scybalousia_A. The sequence continues at coordinate 8,822 of JAFUYA010000042.1, forward strand.
ATAGATAATTCTGCTGACACTTACGGAGTTTTTTAATAAATTTGTGCGTCATTTTAATATTTAAAAAGTTTTTTGCGTTATGAATCTACATATTATTGAAAATAAGTTCGCTGAATTATTCAGTGGCAATTTTAATTTATACACTTCTCCCGGAAGAATTAATCTAATCGGTGAGCATACCGACTATAACGGAGGTTTTGTTTTCCCCGGAGCGATAGACAAAGGTATATATGCTGCCGTTTATCCTAATAACACAGATATAATCAATGCTTTTTCGCTGGATTATAACGAAAGTGCAACATTCGGAATGGAGGAAGAAAACATTCCCGAACAATCTTGGGCAAGATATATCTTCGGAGTTGTACGTGAGATAATAAAACGGGGATATACTCTGAAAGGATTCAATTGTGTTTTTGCGGGAGATGTTCCGTTAGGGGCAGGTATGTCCTCCTCTGCCGCACTTGAAAGTTGTTTTGCCTTTGCTTTGAATGATCTATTCTCTTTGGGTATGGATAAAATAACTCTTGCTTACATAGGACAGGCAACGGAGCATAACTACTGCGGAGTTAAATGCGGCATAATGGATCAATTCGCCTCCGTCTTCGGAAAACAAGACAATTTAATCAGATTAAATTGTGCTACAATGGAATACCACTACTTCCCGTTTAATATTAAAGGCTACAAACTTGTTCTTCTGGATACTTGCGTAAAACATGAATTGGCTTCTTCCGCATATAATCGCCGTAGAGAAAGTTGTGAAAATGTATTAAAAGCGATTCAACTCAGCAATCCCGATATTAAATACCTGAGTGATGCCGATAGCGATATCCTTATGTCCGTTAAAGACAATATTTCATCTGAAGATTTCCGTCGTGCCAAATATGTAATAGATGAAAAACAACGTGTTTTGTCTGTTTGTGATGCTCTATATACGAATGATTATGAAACTATAGGCCGATGTATGTATCAAACTCATGAAGGCA
>JAFUYA010000043.1 GCA_017477025.1 Bacteroidales bacterium
CAATGCATGTTTTGATACCGTAAATAAAATAGGGTATCCTGAATGTCGTATTATACTTTCGCAAACGGCAATCTATTTGGCTACATCAAAAAAATCCAATGCCTCTTACATGGCGATAGACTCTGCAATAGCGGAAGTAAAGAAAAGCGGAGATCTGCCTGTACCTATGCATATAAGAAATGCAACTACAAAACTGATGAAACAATTAGGCTACGGTGATAATTATAAATATGCACACGATTATCAAGGTAACTTTGTTCAACAGCAATTTCTTCCGGATGCGATTTACGGACATAAGTTTTATGACCCTCAAGACAACGATAAAGAGAACAAAATCCGATTTGATTTAAGACAAAAATGGAACGGAGTGTATAATTATTAGCCTGCACTTATTATAAGTGCAGGACAAAATGTAGTGTAATCCCTGCATGAATTGAGTTATATAACAGTGAATCATATTGAAAAACAAGTTCATTATGAATAATAAATACGGAATAAGCTTTTTCAGATCTTTTGCAATGATATTGGTGTTATTTACTGCAATATCAGTACCGCTGGATATAATACTTGCGGATTTCAATTTCAAGACAATTATTAATAATTATTATATTTCCGTGAATATCCTTCTTTATTCTTCCATGTCTTTAATATCTTTGTTTTTGATTCGGTGGTTTAATTCGGATTTTTTCAAAAGAAAGATGGTTATCAGGTTCCCTTTGGAGAGTGTAATTGCTATTTTTATTTTCACTTTGTTGCACTACTTCTTTAACTGGTTTATTTTTAATTCTTATTCCTTTTATGACTATCTGAAAATGATGGAAAGGAAGTCTTTGATTAATAATACTGTACAGTTTGTAATAATGATATTGATAGCGGAGTTGGTATACAACTATGATGCCCGCAAACAAATCGAAGCAGAGAAAAATAAATTCCGCTACCTTCAATTGAAAAACCAGTTAAATCCGCACTTTCTGTTTAATTCTTTGAATGTTTTGGTCGGTATGTTGTATGTAAAAACGCCTGATGAGGTTGCAAAGTATGCAGTTCAGTTATCAGAAACCTGCCGTTACATATTAAACAACTCCGAAGAGGACGTTGTGGTGATAGAAAACGAGATAAAATTTATAGAAGACTTTATAAATGTGCTGAATGAAAGAATGGATGGCTCGATAATATTAAATACTTCGATAAGAAATGATTTAAAGAATGACAAAATTCTTTTACTTTCGTTTCAGTCGCTTGTTGAAAATGCCGTAAAACATAATGTATGCACAAGAGACAAACCATTAAAGATAGATATTGTCAGTGTCAGCGATGATGTTTTGAGAATATCCAATAACAGACAGCCGGGAAAATTGTCTGATGACGTAAAAACAGGGATAGGATTGAAGAATCTGTCAGAGCGTTATAAAGCAATCGGGAAAAAGGGGGTAAGAATTGAAGAAAATGAAAACACTTTCAGTGTATATATACCTATAATAAAGAATAAAAAATGAGAGCACTTATAGTGGAAGATGAACAATATGCAAGCATATTGTTGGAAAGATTGTTAGAAAAGAATTATCCTGAAATAGAAATTGCAGGTTCAATACAGGGTGTTGAAGATTGTATAGACTTTTTGAGAAACGAGGATGTTGATATAATATTTCTTGATATTCAACTCAAAGACGGCAATGCTTTCAATATATTTGAGCGGATTGATGTTAATTCTTACGTCATTTTTACAACTGCTTATGATGAGTATGCCGTAAGAGCGTTTGAAGAACGGGCATTAGGTTATCTGCTTAAACCTATTAATGAAGAAAAATTCAGAAACATGGTAGATAGAGTTGTTGCATTGGACAAAAGGCTCAATTTTTCCGAACAGATTAACAATTTATTGAAAAGTAATAAGAATTTTCCGGTGCATGCCAAGCGGGTAAAGCAACGTTTCTTATTGAGATATAACGACAAATATACAATAATAGATACAAAAGACATTGCATATATAATGGCGGAGAATAAATGCTCCCGCATAGTAACATTTAACGGAGATAAGTATTTTTGTGATGACACTTTGGATAAGATAATCAAAGATATTGATAATGAAAAATTCTATCGTTTAAACAGAAGTTATATTGCATCATTAAGAAGTATTGAAAGTGTTGAAAGATATTTTCACGGAAGATTGAAAATAAAGTTGCGTCCCGTAGTGACAAATGACGAAATAACGGTATCAAGGGAGAAAGTAAACGAGTTTCTTTCTTGGTTAGAATCCGTAGGGGGGGGGATTTTTTGAATCAATAAGCGGAATATGATGAATTGACACTTTAAACTCATAATATTTAATTTCATCGTCTAAATAATATGTTTCGGTATAAAAATAAAACTTATTTATTATAATTATTTGTACTTTTGCAAACGGTATTGGTTAAACATTTTTACACACACATAAGCATCTTCGGTATGATTTCGGAGATGCTTCCTTTTTTTATATCGGAATTGTGCTAATACTTGAATCTGTAACCTATACCGCCTTCAATGTAGTCAGCTTTTGTAAATTGATATGCACGTAAAGTCAATTGATAATACCAACCTTTATGGATCTGATACCTTAATCCGATTCTTTGTGCAAGACGTGTGAAGTAAGTATTGTGAGGTTTGTATAAATATACTATGGGTTCAACAACGAAAGATAAGCGATGAATGTTGTATTCATAGCAGGCAAAAGCACTTATTGTGAATCTTTCAGGATCAAATCCCTGATTGTATTCAGGATCCCGATAATGCCATCCTTTGGTTCTGTTGATAGCGTTATTATACGTCAAATCACAGCCCCAACCTATGTTGTGCAGAGCGGAAAGAGCATACATTTCGCGATATTGTAAGCCTATAACATAATATACATCCCTGACGGTATCTCTTATAGTGTCATTGGTAAAATGGTTCAACGTTTTTGTGTAATCCACATACGTTCCTTTGACAGCATCATACAGAGTAATCAAACGTTGAAAGTTTTTTTCAAACGGAATACTCTCCTGACAAGTAGTTTTTGTGATTTTTTTCGGGTTGTAAGCCACGTTGAATCCCGGAGTTATGATATTTATACCTTTATTAGGGCGTTTTATACAACCGTTTGAGAAATGAATAAATGCTCCGCTCAATCCTACGTGCCAATTTTCGTTTATATTGTAAAGAAGATTAAGTCTTCCGTGTATATATGCCTCAATAGGCGTAGAAACAGCAATATTGTAATAGTTTTCCGAGGAATAACCGTCCCATATTCCGGAGATACCCAGAGCAACATCCGTTCTGAATTGCCAATGTTTGGTTTGAACGGGAGAAAATCCGAGAAAACCGTACAATCCCCACGGATTGCCTATGTTTTTGCTGTAATTGAATATACCGTGAAACAATCCCGCTCCGTAGTGTATGTTTTTGTAGTAATGATGCCATTGTTTGCTGCCGTCAGGTTCCAAGTTGATTTCAAAAGCAAAGTATCCGACCGAATTAATATCGGCATTATCAACGTTATATCCTCGCATAAAATCATTAGTTCTGGCAACATATCCGTAGCCTGTAAAAAGATTGTAAGTAATATTGTTAAGGTTTTGTGCTTCAGACGTGTAGTTTCCCTGTAAAAAGCAAATAACCAATAAAAATGATAATATGCAAGCGTTTTTTTTCATTTTGTTATATTCTGTATCCTAAAGAAAATTGTAAAAAGTCTGCCACACGGAACGAATAGGCTCTTAAACTCATTTCTGCAAATAGTCTGTTTGGAAAATAGTATCTTGCACCGATTCTTTGCCATAAAATCGGTTGTTCCGTGTCGGAATATTTTCTCAAATACACACCTGGTTCCAACAAAATAGAGAATCTGTTGATATGGTATTCGTAGCAGATAAAAGTACTGAGGGCAATTTTGTCTTCAAATTTCAAACCGTCCTGCCTGTTACGCATATAATATTTCTCATTCTTAGCATAAGAATTATTATATAACGCTTCCACTCCGAATCCTAACGAATGGGAGAAAGAAAATCTCTTTTGAAATCTGTAATCAATCCCTATAATTGAAAAACTCTCCTGTTTAACTTCCTCTTTTTGCACATTTCCGCGTGGATTAGAGTGTTCCGGTACATAGACTTTCACTCCCTGTCGTCCGTAGAAAACATTAATGATTTGATTCCACGGCTTAAATTTCTCAATAGTATCAATGGGAGATGTTATTGACGTTTTATTTGGATAATACGTCATACCGATACTGAGTTGAGGGATATTAATTCCGAAATTGGGTTTCTTTAAGGCTCCGTTTGAGAAATGAACGTACGCAGATGACACATTAACCGCCCATGACGGGGAGAAATTGTATTCCCATGTAAGTTTGAAATGTACATGTGCTTCAACGGGCATGGAAACCGCATCATTATGAATATTTTCAGTAGAATAATAATCCCAAATACCGGATAATCCGAGACCGATGTCGGTAATAATTTCCGTTTTCTTCGTTTTGAATGGAGAAAAACCGAAAAATAAATAAGCGGACGAAGGATTACCGATGTTTTTGCTGTAATTCAAGCGAGTATGATACAATCCTGCTCCGTAATGCAAATTATTGTAGTAGTGATGCCATGCTTTTACTCCGCTTACGTGCTTTTTCATTTCAAAGGAGAATGATAAGGCCCAGTCAATATTCCTGTTATCAACGTTATTCCCTCTGAGAAAATTAGTAGTTTCTATTATATAACCTCCGCCCAGCGACAAATGATAACTCCAATTATTTTTTATTTGTGCCGAAACATAAAAATGATTTACTACAGTTAATATTACGACCGTAAGGTACTTCATTCAACGGAAGATAATAAAACAAAAACTTATTTTCTCAACGAAATCAGTTTTTCCATAATCTGAACGGCGTTGGTTGCAGCCCCTTTTCTCAAATTATCGCTGACTATCCACATATTCAGTCCGTTTTCAATGCTTTCATCTCTGCGTAATCTTCCGACAAATACCTCGTCTTTGCCTTCCGAAATGACAGGCATAGGGTATTCATTATTTTGAGGATTGTCCAATAATACAATACCGGGGTATGTACTCAACAACATCCTTACTTCATTAATGTCAAAAGGTTTAATAAACTCGACATTAACGCTTTCACTGTGTCCGCCAGTTACGGGAACTCTTGCTACGGTGGCGGTAATTCTGATTGTATCATCGGAAAGTATCTTACGAGTTTCGTTTACAAGTTTCATTTCCTCTGTTGTGTAATTATTGTCAAGAAAATCCCCTCCGTGCGGAAGCACATTCCTATATATATTGTAAGGATAGGCTCTTTCACAATCCAAACCTTGTTCTTCCATATCCAATTGCTTAACGGCCTTTACTCCAGTACCTGTAACGGATTGATAAGTCGAAATAACCAATCGTTTGATTCCGTAACGTTTGTGCAAAGGTGTCAAAGCCAATACCATTTGTATGGTAGAGCAATTCGGATTGGCTATTATACGGTCGGAATCCTTGACGGCATCTATGTTTATTTCGGGAACAACAAGAGGAACGTTGTTATCCATACGCCAACATGAAGAATTATCTATAACGGTTGTGCCTTTGGCTGCAAATTCAGGAGCATATTGCTTTGAAACTTTGCTTCCGGCCGAAAATATTGCATAATCGCAGTCGGAATCTACAGCTTGTTGTACCGAAACTACGGTTAATTCTCTTGATGAAAAACCGATTTTCTTACCCACACTCTTTTGCGAGGCAGCCGCAATTATTTCTTCGTTCGCAAAACCTTTTTCTTCCAATACTTTGAGCATTACACTGCCGACCAATCCCGTTGCTCCGACTACTGCTATTTTCATTTGTATAAGTTTCTTTAAAGAATTTAGTATGTTTTTAATACAATTGTTTTGCAAAGTTACAATAAAATTCCGTAAATCGTCATTTTTGCAGACTTTAATACCAACTTTTATGTATTAAAGACAGGACTTAGTTATTTATTGATTATTCAATTTGAAATTTTGTGTATGCTTTCTAATGAAAAGTGTGTGATTTCCGACAAAATCACACACTTTTCATTAGAAAGCATACTGTTTTTTTCAAGATTGTAATACAATCAGCAGAATTATTTCGTAACTGCCTGTATTTGCTTAATAAATTCCAAATTAGAAACGGAAAGATGATTAAGATAATCAGGATTAATTGCTATGACTTTTTTGTTTTTGACAGCCGAAAGGGAAGAATAGGATTGCGAATTCATCAGTTTGTCATACTTATTCGTATTAACGAAAATGTATTCAGGGTCTTTGTTCAACAATTCTTCGCGTGAAAACTTCATATCCGAATCATTTTTGGCAATATTTTCAAAACCTGCCACCGTCATGAGCGACCCCGTCAAATTGTTTTCATTAACCGTAATTTCATCTTTACCGTTAAACTGAATATAAAAATATGCTGTAGGTTTGTTGTCCGTATTTGCTTTGTTCAAGTTTGAAAATTCCTTTTTTAATTCTTCTGTCAGTCGTGTTGCTTTCTGTTCTTCTTTAAATATCTTCCCGAAAAGTTCAATTGCAGGATATATATCTTCAAACTTTTTATTATCCTTAAACATCACAAGAGGAATTTCACGGCGATAAAGAAAGTTACGGGCATCCCATGACAACATATCGGAAGACAAAACCAGGTCAGGTTTCATCTCTATAATAGTATTCGTGTCCAATTTGTACAATCCTCCGACTTCTGGTAAGATTTGAATTTGCTCGGGTAAGTGACAGAAATAACTTCTGCCGATAAGTTTGCCCTCAATACCGAATTTATAGAAAAGTTCTGCAATACCGGGGGAAAGACATACGACTTTATCCGTCTTTTGAGGCATGGTAACGTTTCGCCCTTTCATATCAGTAATTATTTCCTGCCTGTCCTTGCAACCTGCACTGATTATTGCAACTGCAATCAAGACAATACTTATCAATATTTTGTATTTTTTCATGATTTTGTTAAAATTTACCGTTATAACGTTGGAATATCACAAAAAATTGTAATTGTCAGGACTATTTTAGTTAAAGCAATCTTGTAACCTTCAATTGTCAGTTGCGGGAAAATTATATCTAAATTGACGTATATAGCAGTTGTGTTTATTATTTGTGCTTTTCTTTCTTTGCATATGCTGAAATCGAATCGCAACTGCCCGTGTGCTTACACCCTTTGTGTAAGGATGAATATGTGGTGTGAAAATTTTGACTGCATAATTGTATTTATTTAGTACTATTGTATTAAGGAATTTGCGTTTTCTGACATCGGTTTGCAAAAATGATATATTACTTTTGTAAAGTGAGGAAAGATATTTGTAATCTCACACAATATTTTTGAAAACATAGAGATTATTTTTGTCAGGACGGTCTGAAATGTAGTTTTGAACCGTCCAAAATATACTTTTGGACCGTCTGAAAGTATATTTTGGACCGTCCTGACAAATTTTTTGTTTAAGATTACAAAAATAAAGTGTAAGATTTCAAAATTATTGTTTAACATTTCAAAAAATATATTTGATATTCCCGAATTTTTGTAAATTTGCAACGCAATTTTAATTAAAACAATCTTAATAAAAATGACAAAGAAAGAATTATTGAGCCAAACCATTGAACACATTGACATCAAAAAGATCGATTCTACTGAATTGATAAACGCAATGAGTAAAATGTCTTTTGCATCAAGAGATACGGCTGACGCAGCCAATATATTCGAGATGATGATGGAAGATAAGGAGTGTTCAACGATACTAACCTTGGCCGGCAGTACTTCAGCCGCAGGTTGTATGCAAGTATATGTTGATATGGTAAAAAACAACATGATTGATTGTGTTGTTTCTACCGGAGCCTCAATAATAGATATGGATTTGTTTGAGGCATTAGGTTTCAAACATTATAAAGGTACGCCGTTTATCAGCGATATGGAACTTCGCGACAATTATGTTGACAGAATTTATGACACATTTATTGACGAAGAAGAGTTACAAATCTGCGACAGAACGGTTAAAGAGATTGCCGACTCCTTAGAACCTCGTCCTTATTCTTCAAGAGAATTCATAAAAGAGATAGGCAAATGGCTTGCTGACGGACATGCAAAGAAAAAAGACTCACTTATTCAGGCTTGTTACGAGAATAACGTCCCTATTTTCTGTCCTGCATTCAGTGATTGTTCAGCAGGTTTCGGTTTGGTAATGCATCAGGTTGCAAACCCTGAAAAACACGTAAGTATTGACTCCGTTAAAGATTTCCTTGAATTGACAAATATCAAAATTGCCGCAGGAACTACAGGTTTGTTCATGATCGGCGGAGGTACTCCTAAGAATTTTGCACAGGATACCGTCGTTTGTGCTGAAGTTTTGGGACATGAAGTGGATATGCACAAATATGCCGTTCAGATTACCGTTGCCGACGTACGTGACGGGGCTTGTTCATCCTCTACTTTGAAAGAAGCAGGCTCTTGGGGCAAAGTTTCTCCGACTTATGAGCAAATGGTATATGCTGAAGCTACAACAGTATTGCCGTTGATTGCTTCTTACGTTTATCATAAAGGAGAATGGAAGACAAGAAAGAAAAGAGAATTTGCTAAATTATTCAAATAAAGAAAAAAATATATAATTTTATTGAAGCGGATGTACGGATTGCGAAAACAGAATTCTTATTCGTTGCAGTAAAGTTACGATATGTCAGGTTAAAGTCCCGTCTGAATTAAATAAGAGGGGACTTTAATTTTTGTTTTTCAATATATTTGTCTTCTAATAATATAGGTGTATCAAAAACTTGCTGATTCCGTTATTCGGTGAGTTATTTTGAATATGTAGTGAAATATATTATCAGTCGGAATGCGGAAAAGAGAGGTGTTTTATTATCTTTAATCCGAAATTTCCGCATATGTTTTATTACCTTTTTATTTAAGAAAGCAGTATTGTCCGTCGTCAAAAACCTGACAACAGACAAAATAATATAGTCTCCGTTATATAGCGACTTAGTTAAAAGTATTTTATCGGCTTTTGTTTGTACTAATTATTATTAACAAAGGTATTGTTGTCAAAATCAGGGATAACACTGTCGGTTGAACCCAAATCTTGAGTAAAAATCTTGTGAAACCCAGATTCAAGTGCAAAATCCAATACCTCATTATATTCTTTTTGAGTTATTTTCCTGTTGAGGTCGGAGTAAGGTAACACAAAAGGCGGGTTGTATTGAGACATAAGAGAAAGAGTAATGTTTGAGGATATTTCCCATGCGATTTCGTCTAAAACTTTTTTGCTGTTTTCCAATTGTTCGGGCAATACAAGATGGCGGATAATCAATCCGCTTTCGATATTTTCGTTTATGTCGGTCAGAATAGAAGAACCCTTTTGGCGATACATTTCTTTGACTGCGGAAATAACCGTTTCATTGTACCCGGGAGCAGAAGAATACCTTTGTGCTAATTCATTATCGGCGTATTTCCAATCGGGAAGATATACATCAACCCAATCTTCAAGTTCTTGTAAGGATTCGACCGACTCATATCCTCCGCAGTTGTATACTATTTTAGGATAACAACGACGTTTGTGCAATTCTCTTATAATTGCTTTCATAACGGGTATTTGATGTGTAGCGGAAACGAAACCGAGTACGTTTTCAGATGTTGAAAGTACGGAAATAATTCTGTCAATTACCTCCTCCATGGTTGGATAAAGGTTTTTAGGTTCGGTTTTGTTGGAGGATATTTTATAGTTCTGACAGAATATGCACTGACAATTGCAATGAGAGAAAAAAACGTTAGTTATACCTTTGTCTTTACTTAAAATCGGCTCTTCGCCTTTATGATTGATGATCAGTGCTGTTGATAATGATACTCCAAGGTTGCAAAAGCCTTTCTTATCATGTAATCTGTCCGCTCCGCATTTTCTCGGACACAAAGTGCAGTGTGATAACTGCTCCCGTTCTTCGCTTGTCAGATAGTCTAAAAGTTCGTTTGTCATAACAAATTGCAAAAGTAATACTTTTTGTTGAACGGACAGATACATTTTGTATATTATTGTTTTGAAATTTATTATCATTAAATTTATTGTATTTAATAAATTTTTACTAATTTTGAATTTTGATTTCAACAACGGGGAACAATAAGTTATGAACATAGCAATTGTCGGTACGGGATATGTAGGATTAGTGTCGGGAACGTGTTTTGCCGAGATGGGAATTGATGTTACCTGCGTGGATGTGGATGAACGCAAAATAAATGATTTACTTGCGGGTAAGATTCCTATATATGAGCCGGGACTGGAAGATATGGTAAAAAGAAATGTGCAGGACGGCAGATTGCATTTTACAACTGATTTGACAAGTATTATAAACAATGTTGAATTGGTATTTTCTGCCGTAGGAACCCCGCCTGACGAAGACGGAAGTGCAGATTTGCAGTACGTCTTGAATGTTGCCAGACAATTCGGTAAATATATTACAAAGTATAATGTACTTGTTACCAAATCAACTGTACCGGTCGGTACGGCAACATTAATAAAAAAAGTTATAAAAGAGGAATTGGAGAAACGGAATGCGGACATTGAGTTTGATGTTGCTTCCAATCCTGAGTTTTTAAAAGAAGGTGCAGCCGTAAAAGACTTTATGTCTCCCGACAGAGTTGTTGTAGGCGTGGATAGTGTGCGTGCAAAAGAACTTATGTCCAGAATTTACCGACCGTTTTTGTTGAATAATTTCCGTGTTATCTTTACCGACATACCTTCTGCCGAAATGATAAAGTATGCTGCTAATAGTATGTTGGCTACCAGAATTAGTTTTATGAATGATATTGCAAATCTTTGCGAAATAGTCGGAGCCGACGTCAATATGGTAAGAAAGGGGATAGGCAGTGATAAAAGAATCGGAAACAAATTTTTGTATCCCGGATGCGGTTACGGAGGAAGTTGTTTTCCTAAGGATGTTAAGGCTCTGATAAAGACTGCACAACAGAACGGTTATCAAATGAAAGTTCTGCAAGCAGTAGAAGAGGTCAATCAATATCAAAAGACAGTTGTCTTCAATAAGTTGAAAAACTACTATAACGGCAAATTGGAAGGGAAAACAATAACTGTATGGGGTTTAAGTTTTAAACCTGAAACGGATGATATGAGAGAGGCAACGTCATTGGTGGTAATAGATTTGCTTTTACAGGAAAAATGTAAGGTAAAAGTATATGATCCTATAGCAATGACTGAATGCAGGCGGAGAATAGGTGATAAAGTTTATTACGCTTCCGATATGTATGATGCGTTATCCGATTCTGATGCATTGTTGTTACTTACCGAATGGAAACAGTTTCGTTTGCCTGATTGGAATTCCGTAAAAGAAAAGATGTCTTCGCATTTGGTTATAGACGGAAGAAACATTTTTGAGAAAAAAGAATTGATTGATGCCGGTTTTGATTATTTCGGTATCGGATAAATACAGAATTAATAATATGAAGTTTAATAAGATTAAGTTTAAAGTATTATTAGTAACTGTGTTTTGCGTTACTAATATTTTAGTTAATGAGTCTATGGCACAAAATAGTAACACTACAAAGGCAAAACTTGAAACTATGGGGTTCAAGAAAATCAAACCTTCGGAACTTAAAGGAAATACGTTTAAAATGTTTGCGGATGATTGGGCTTTGGTTACAGCCGGAAATGTCGATGCATACAACACGATGACAATCGGATGGGGCGATTTCGGAGTGTTATGGGGTAGAGATATAATTACTGTCTATGTTTCTTCATCCCGTTATACTAAGGGATTCATGGATGAAAATGACTTCTTCACCGTTGAGTTTTTTGACGAACAGTACAGAGATGCTTTAACGTATTTAGGTTCGCATTCGGGCAGAGATGAAAATAAAGTGGAAAAAGCAGAACTTACGCCGATATTTACCGATAAAGGCAACGCAACCTTCAAGGAAAGTCGTATAATCATTGAAGCCAAGAAAATCTATGCTCACGAATTTGATGTAAAGAAACTTCCTGAAGATGTGAAAACATGGTACAAAAAACGCAATCTCGGATTACATACCATGTACATAGGAGAAATTATCGGAGTATGGATAAAAGAGTAACTCTTTGTCTGTTTTTTATCAATAGAAACTAATCTTTGTACACATATTTCAAGGTTAGAAGATTCATTGCATTAGAAGAAAGGTTGTGAATCGACTTTTGCGTGAATCGAAGTACTTCATCATAATAGAGAATAACCACAGGAGCTTCGTCTATTATGATGTTGTTCATTTGATTATACAACTCTTTGCGTTTTTTTTCGTCAATTTCTCTGACACTAGCCTCATAAAGACGGTCATATCTTTGATTATGAAAGTGAGTGTAGTTAGGACCTGTCGGAGCAAAGTTTTTGGAATAGAATAATGACAGATAGTTTTCAGCATCAGGGTAGTCGGCAATCCAACTTCCCCGAAACCAACTACTTTTCCCTTGAGACATTCTTTCTCTTAATTCTGCTGCAGGGTTGGTTTCTAATTTTACATTCATACCGAGAGAAGTCAATTGTTGTTGTATATACTTGCATAAATCGGAATAAGCACTTGTTGTAGTCAAAGTAATGACAGGCTTGCTTTTGTTGTAGCCTGATTTTTCCAATAATTCTTTTGCTTTCTGCGGATTATAAGAATATCCTTCCGTTTTTTCATCAATGTCAGATAATAACGAAGGAGGGATTATACCTTTCTCTCCTGCGATTCCTATATTGTTACGAAGATACTTTACCATCTTTCTTCTGTCAAATCCGTAATTTATTGCTTGTCGCAGATACTTATTATTGAGAACATTTTCTTTATCCGAACCGCCCAAGTAGAAACCTAAGTACTCCGTGTTCAGATAAGGTTGTCTCAACAGGTTGATTTTGTCTTTGTATTTAGGTTGCAAAGTTCCTTTGTGTGTAAGAATCTCGTCTTTATAATTCGGATCAATACCGGAAATGAAATCAATGTTGCCTTTGATAAATTCAAGAAATACACTTTGTTTATCCACAATGAATGAAATATTGATTCCGTCCAGATAAGGCAAGCGGTTTGACTCATCATCTTTTTCAAAATAGTTTTCATTTCTCAAAAGTACCAATTTAACTCCTTCTTTCCAAAATTTGAATTTGAAAGCTCCGGTACCGACAGGATGTTTTCGGAAGTCTTCTTTATATTTTTCAACTGCTTCTTTCGGAACAACGCAGGCGTAGGGCATTGACAGCAAACCTAAAAAAGGAGCGAACGGTTCATTCAGTTTGATTTTCAAAGTAGTATCATTTATCGCTTTAATACCGTCGGAAAAATCGTGAGTACCGTCAGGATTTATTTCTTTTTTTATATGTTCAAATATCCAAACTCCGGGAGATGCCGTTTTGTCGTCTAATATTCTGTTGAATGAATAAACGAAATCGTCGGCCGTTACTTTCCTCGGTTCGGCAAAACATGAATCATTGTGAAAAAAAACATCATTGCGTAATATAAATGTATAGGACGTTCTGTCTTCATTTATCGTCCAACTCTTTGCAATACAAGGTACAATGTTCAGATTGCCGTCTAATTGTACTAATCCGTTATACAGTTGATTACAAGCCCATATCAAAGCCTGATCTTTTGCAAATGCAGGGTCAAGAGTAGAAATTCCTGCACTCTCATTATATTTGAAGATTTTTTTATCATTATTCTTTTCTTCTTCCGAACAGGACAGCAGAGCATAAACACAGATAAAAACGATGATTAACTTGCTTATTTTAACGATGAATGTGTGCATAGGTACATAATATATATTAATGAATTGCGAAATTACTAAAAATAATTTACTTGTTGTTTATTTCTGCTTTTTGTTAGTTGTATAATACAGGGACATTGCAAACGGAAATGGATATAATCTTGTTTTATACCCCGGCAGCCTTTTCGAAAGAATATTTTTAGGGCTTTGTAACTTATTGTTTATTAAAGTGATAAAAAATAGGGAGATTTTTGTCAAAATCATTGAGAAAATTGCAGAAATCTCACACTTTTTTGACAAAATCATTAAAAAAATTTTTTCAAAAATAATGTTTATTTTTTCTACTGTAATTTTTTTTCATCTGTGTAAAATAACTATTTTTATTATACACAATAATTTGTCTGACAATTGTGTATTTTTTTCCTGATTTTTTCTTAAACGTCCGATAGGGACTGACATTAAAAAAGTATTTTAAATTTTTTTTGTCACAATTTTTAACAATTTTGTGAAAAATTATACTTTCAATTACTTGATTTTCTATTGATTATCTGTTGTTTTATGGATGTTAATAAAAATTATAAAAAAATTTGGATTATAAATATTTTTTTACTAAAGGGTGTTTTTTGATATTTTTTGTGGAAAAAATGATAATATAAAGAAAATCAGAATAAAGACATTATTTCGGATAATTTTTGAAATTTTAAATTTGGATTAGACGAAATTTTGATACAAAAAAAAATTTAAATTGCAAGAAAAAAATAAAAAAAAATGAAAAGAATAAATTTATAATTTTGCTTTCGGAAAAAAATCTGATATTTTTTAGAAAAATGGATGCGATAACACTGAAAAAAGCATGGAATGAATGCTTGACAATACTCAAAGATATAATACCGGAAGATGAATTCAGAATATGGTTTTCCGAATTGATTCCCGTAAAATACGAAGACAATTTCCTGTATATAAATGTACCGTCCAATTACTATTATGAGTACATAGAAGCTCACTATGTCGATGAACTGATACGCACTATACGGAGGGTTATTGATCCGTCAGTAAAGTTGAGATATATGACAAAGGTTACGGAATCGGACTTGATGACTATGACAAGTGCAAATCATCCCGTGATAGAAAACTCTTTACAAAATGCTCCCGTGATATTGAATAATCCGGACATAAAGGAATTGCCTAATCCGTTTATTATTCCGGGTATAAAACCTATAAAAGTAGATTCTCAACTGAAAGAAAGTTATACATTTGATAATTTTGTTGAAGGCTCATGCAATAAATTTGCCAGAAGTGCCGGATATGCGGTTGCTCAAAATCCGGGAAAAACGGCATTTAATCCTTTTTTGATTTACTCGGCAGTAGGCTTGGGAAAAACACATTTGGCACATGCAATAGGAATTGAGACAAAAAGACTGCATCCCGAGAAGACGGTTCTGTATATCAGTGCAGATCAGTTTTTGCGTCAATATGTTAAGAGTGTACAAGACCACACTACAAACGATTTTCTGCAATTCTATCAGATGATGATTGACGTATTGATAATAGATGATATACAATTTTTGGAGAATAAGGCAGGATCTCAGGAAATGTTCTTCCAAATATTCAATTGGTTGCATTCTTCAGGAAAGCAATTGATAATTACTTCGGACAAAGCTCCGGTTGATATGAGCGGATTTGAGCAAAGAGTTCTTTCAAGATTGAAGTGGGGGCTTAATGCAGAATTACAGATGCCTGATGTGCAGACCAGAATGGACATTATCAAGAAAAAACTTGAAGATGACGGCAATGTATCCATGCCTGATGAGGTTATAGAGTACTTGGCTTACAGTGTTAATGCTTCAATAAGGGAGTTGGAAGGGGCTCTTATATCCATTATTGCACATTCTACTCTTTCTAAAAGAAGTATTACAATAGATTTAGCAAGAGAGATTGTTGATAAATTCGTTAAATCAAACACGCGGGAAATAACCATAGAGTATATTCAAAAAACAGTTTGTAATTATTTCAATATCACAATGGAGCAGATGCTTTCCCGTTCAAGAAAAGGTGATATTGTAACAGCAAGACATATAAGTATGTATTTATCTCGCAAACTTACAAAATCGTCTTTGGTGACTATCGGAGATAAATGCGGAAAAAAGGATCATGCAACGGTTTTACACGCATGTAAATCTGTGGAAAACACTTGTCAGATAGACAAAAACTACAGAAAGAGCGTAGAAGATATAGAGAAGAAAATCATTAGTTAAGATGGACATTATCATATACGTATTAACATTTCTCGGAGCATTGGGATTATTCCTTTACGGAATGACCATAATGAGTGATAATCTGCAAAAATTAGCAGGGGATAGTCTGAGAAATCTGCTCAATAAGATGACTTCCAATCCGTTTAAAGGTATCCTTACAGGTATCGGAATGACGATAGTGATGAATGCTTCGGCTGCCACAATAGTTATGGCGGTCAGTTTTGTGAATGCGGGATTATTGTCATTGGCAGGAGCAATCTCCATCATTATGGGAGCGAATATCGGAACGACTCTTACGGCGTGGATGATATCGTTATTAGGTTTTAACTTTTCAATAAAAGATTTTTGTTTGCCTTTAATAGCACTTGCCATACCTCTAATAATGACTAAGAAATATAAAGCCCACGGAAGTTTTGTTGTGGGCTTTGCTCTTATTTTCTATGGTTTGGCTATAATGCAGAATATGGTTCCCGATTTCTCACAACCTGAATATAACAATCTTATGCAGACCGTGGGAAATATGTCTTCATACGGTTATTTATCCATACTTTTAATCGTACTGATAGGGTCGGTTGTTACATACTGCATA
>JAFUYA010000044.1 GCA_017477025.1 Bacteroidales bacterium
AATATGAGTTTAATTCTTGCTGTGTTAGAAATAAAAAAGGAGTTGAAACATGTTTCAACTCCTTTTTTATTTCTAACACAGCAAGAATTAAACTCATATTTGCCGAAAAGAATCAGTAAACAAAGCGAGAATAATTAATCGTTCTAATATTACAGGGCATTTTGTCGTCCTTAACGAATACTCTGAACAGTTCTAAAAGACCTTTGTAACTATCTATAATAAAACATTTTAAAAATGTGCGTGATTTCATCCGAAATCAGTGTAAAAACTGCAGAAATCTCACACTTTTTGTCAGAAATCTCACTATTTTTTTCGCTCTCTTAATTAATTAGTTACTATCAGTTACATTTTATGTCCGTTGAAACTAAAAAACATCTCTGTCAATATTGTCATAATCAAAAAAAGTTGTAATATTGCAAATTGAAATTTTCAGTTTTTATCAATGAAGTCAAGATATATCGCATTTGTAGTTTATCTTTTGCTTTCAATTGCAATTCATGCCCAACAGAAGGAAGAGTTTATATTGGAATTTAACGATTTTGCCTTAAATCGGACCGAAATCGGCAATAAACCGTTTTACTTGATTGATATGGGGGAAGATTTTTCCAAATCCACCTCTTTGGGTCAGGCTGTACTTCCTTGTTTAAATCGTGTAATAACCTCATCCGCAACAGAAAACATACAAGTTAAATACACGGTCATACAGAAAGATACGATTTTCATTAAGGACGGTATTCAGATTGCACCTTTGCAAAAATCAAAGATAAAAAAAGATACTGCTTATAATGTCTGTATGGATGAAAAGTATTATTCGGAAAACGATTTTTCGGGAGATAATACGGTCAGTATAACAAGTATCGGAAAAAAAGGAGAAAAGAACATTTCGGTATTAAAAGTTTCTCCGTTGCGATATAACCCTGTCAAAAATGCTATAGAAAGAATCACAAAACTTAAAGTAGAACTCTATTTCAATAATGAGAAACAAACCGATAATACTTTAAAAAGCAATATCTACACAGGTATCGCAGCCGCAGTCAGCACTGCAGATCTTCATCGCCCGTACAAAATGGTTATTCTGACCGACGAAACATTCAAAAACAACCTATCCCCTTTCGTTAAATGGAAAACCGAGCAGGGATTTGATATTACCTTACTTACCACGTCGGAAACGGGAAAGACAACTGAAGAAATCAAATCATATTTGCAGGACATATATCAAAATACAACACCTTTAAATCCTCCTTTTGACTATCTTTTCATTGTCGGCGATACGGATATTGTACCGACTTTTAAAGGATATTACACAATAGACAATTATCCTGCTCATTACACCGACTTATACTATGCAGAATATACTTCGGACATTTTGCCGGACGTATTTTACGGCAGAATTTCTGTTTCCGACACACAACAACTTAATAATGTAATAGAAAAAACCGTTTTATACGAGAAAGGATATTTTTCCGATGCCGACTATCTTAATAATTCTCTCCTTATTGCGGGCAAAGAGACCGGAGATAACGCACCAACCTTTACCAACGGCCAAATGAATTACGCAAAACAATATCTTAAAGATCTGACTGATACAAGTGTTTTTTACAATCCTTCGAGTGCCGAAGAAAATAATCAAAAGTTGATAAACGAAAGATTGAATAACGGCAATAGTTGGATAAATTATTCCGGACACGGAAGTTATTCGGGGTGGGAAAATCCCAAATTTAAAATTTCAAATATTGAAAACGATCTTCTCAATACTGATAAATTCGGAATCTTCATCAGCAATTGCTGTCATGCAGGTAAATATGACGAGAAAGCTTGTTTTACCGAGGCTGTCGTACAGGCAAAACTCAAAGGAGCCGTGGCAGCTGTAGGTGCATCCGATTATACTCTATGGGATGAAGACTATTATTGGGCTGTAGGCAGTAAGAATATAACGACTTCTCCTAAATATGACGCAAGAAAACTCGGTATGTACGACAGATTCTTCCATACTCACAATGAAAATTTGTCCAATCAATACACCTCTATGGGACAATTAGTGCAAGCAGGATGTCTTTCCGTAACTCAATCCTTATCTGACTACTCGCCTCATTATTGGGAAATGTACAACCTGCAAGGAGATCCTTCTCTTATTCCTTTTGTAGGTATTCCAAAGAAGATTCAACACAATTTACCGCAAACACTGCTATTAGGAACTAATAATTGGGAAATCAATACCGTACCTTTCTCATACGTTGCTGTAAGTTGCGGAGATTTACTGATAGATGCTCGTATGACAGATTCACTTGGTAAGGCTGTCTTTGATTTGTCCGACATTACATCCGAACAAACTTTATCCGTAGTTATTACAAAACAATTCTACTACCCTCTTATTGACTCCGTGAAACTTGTTACTCCCGATAACCCTTTGATTACACTGCAAAATATCAAAATCACAGATAAGATTTCCGGACAAAAAGCAGACCATTTGACGGAAGGCGGAGAATACTATATAGATTTGGACATTATAAACACAGGCAAGCACAACCTTAACGAAAAAAACAATACCGTTCGCCTTATAGCAGAAAATAACGTTACCGTACAAAAGGATAATTTACATTTTTCAACAATAAATTCAAACGCAAGACATCATTTCTCCAATGCTTTTGAGTTCAGAATACCGCAAGGCGTGAAAAATTTTGACGTTGCAGAATTGAACTTTATTATATCTATCGGAAACGAAGAAATACGTACGAAAAAAATCCTTAAAGAAATCTTTGCTCCTGATGTTGTTATCATGTCATCATCAATTACTATTAATAAAGATACGGTTAATCTTGCAGTCTGTCTTAAAAACCAAGGAAAGAAAGCAATTGCGGAGGGATATTTGTCGTTGGACAATCCGTCTTACGGGTTGAATGTACTGAATTCCGTTAATCCTGTAAAGGCACTAACGGAGAGTGAATACGACACTGTGATATTTACCATGGCAACTGAAACACAAAATACGGAAAATATGTATTTTGACATCACATATAAGGCAGGTGAATACGAGATATTAAAAAACTACAATGTTTCTCTTGAAACAATAACTGAAAATTTTGAAAAAGGCTTCAGTGCTTTTGAATGGCAGAACGACGAAGACAATCCTTGGTTCATTGATACACTGATTTCAGTGAGCGGAAAACAATGTGCAAGAAGTAAGAATAATCTTGCCGATAATAAAAAATCACGTCTTAACCTTATAGTTGATAACGATGTATCTTCAACATTATCTTTTTTTGCAAAAGTTTCAAGCGAGAGAGATTATGATAATTTCAAATTCTATATAGATAATGATCCGAAATTAGTTCTTACGTTCGGTTATGATGAGTTCGGCAATATGAAAGATTGGAAAAAATATACATTTGACATTCCTGACGGACGTCATGCTCTCTGTTTTTCTTATGAAAAAGATCAGAACGGTGCTTTCGGCAGTGATTGTGCATGGATAGATGATGTGGTTATACAAACGGGAACGGAGAATATTATCTTTTCTGCCGAAGATTTATTGAAAAATAATATCATCATATACCCCAATCCGACAAAAACAAAAGCCCGTATTGACAATGTCCCTCCTAACTCCGATATATACATAATAAATAACAACGGTAAGGTCGTTTCATATCAGAATCATGCCGAACGAAATAATGATATTGACGTTTCTTTCTTGGAAACGGGTGTTTATTATGTAGTAGTTATAAAAGACAACGTTAAAATAAGGGAAGATAAACTTATCATAAAACGATAGGATGACTATGTTGTTGAACGATACGATAAATACTACAGTAAAAATTACTCACGATACCGCAAAATCAACTGAAGATTCTGTCTTCGAACCTAAATATATAAAGGTGAATCCCGAATATATAAACATATCCGGAGAGAATAATATAACATGCAAGGAATATATTCTCTACGGTATAGAAAATTCGGAAGTAAAACAAACGGAAAGACCTACGATGTTTAAAGAAAGAACGGAAGTGCCGCATAATACGGACGTCCGATTAAGAAACACAGGTATAACACATGATTGGGTCTTTGGAATCTTTTTGTTTATCATTTTTTTGACCGCAATGCTGTTACGCTTCGGCGGAAATATTATCTTTTCTTTTCTGCAAGGCTGTTTTTCTTCATCTGCACTCAATGTCAATACAAAGAACGGTTCAACAATACATTCACTGACATTATTACCTGTTATGCTTATCCTTTTGCCGTGCATTACTTTCTTATTATTTTTCACCGTTAATAATTTCAACTTAACAGAATATCTCACGGATTACTCGCAACAATCGGATTTTGTCCGCAAATCCCCTTTCCTGCTTTGGTTAATAATCTACATTTGCACAATAATAGTCTATTTTTTCAAAGTTGGTCTTATCAAATTCTTTGCATGGGTATTTAAAGCAGGAAGAATCTCAAACTATTATGTGCAAATAATGCTGAATTTTGGAATTTTGGCCGGATTTTGTCTCATTTTACCGGTTCTTTTTGTCGCATATTCATCCAATTCCATTGGAGAAATTATGCTTGTTTTATCTTTGTTTATCATTGTTTTTCTGTTTATTACAAGATTGATAAGATGTTTTTCGGTAATTATTAATGCTTTTAAATTTTCTCATATATATCTTTTTTTCTATCTTTGCGTGCTGGAAATATTACCAATAATAGTTATATTAAAACTACTGTTTTGTTAGCGATAAGCGAGGAATTTTATGGCAAAAAGTATAAAGAATATTCTGATTTCACAGAATGCCCCGGCAGAAAAGGAACAATCTCAGTACAATGTTCTTGCACAAAAATATAATCTTAATCTCACTTTTAATAAATTTTTTGAGGTTGTAAGGATCAGCAATAAAGAATACAGAGCTCAAAGGATTAATTTGTTGGATTATCCTGCCGTTATTATGACAAGTAAAATGGCTGTTGATAATTATTTTCATTTTGCAAACGAAATGCGTTTGAAAATTCCTGATGACATGAAATTCTTTTGCATAACCGACTCCATTGCAAATTACTTGCAGACGTATATTCAGTACCGCAAACGCAAAATATTCTACGGAAAACTCACTTTTGACGAATTAATAACAGTGATTCAAAAGCATAAGGAGGAGAAATATTTGTTCCCGTGTGCCGAAGATGCCTCTCCTTCTAATTTCAAAAAATTAGAAGCTGCAAAAATTAATTATACAAAAATAGTAATGCACCGTTCGGAGCCGAAAGACTTATCCAAGATTAATATAAAAAAGTTTGATATGGTGGTTATGTTCGCTCCGATAGGAGTGAAGTCTTTCATACAAAATTTTCCCGATGTAACTTCGGATGACATTACTATTGCCGCTTTCGGAAAACCGACTCAAACTGCTTTGCAGAGAGCGAAACTCAAAGTAACCGTGTCAGCACCTACCGTAAAATGTCCTTCAATGATAATGGCCTTGGAAAACTTCTTTGAGGAAGGAACAAATCTTAAGGCGAAGAAAGAAACAAACAAAAAAGTAGAAGAAAAGAATACGGTAAAAAAGGCATCGTCATCTGAAACCAAGAAGACGACAACAAAATCGGTTAAAGTTTCTTCGGCAAAAAAAACAGCCCCCGTTGCAAAAGAAACCAAAACTACGGTAAAGAAAACCACCTCTGCTGCAAAGGCAACCAAAACTACAGCAAAGAAAGCAACGGCAAAAAAGAAAAATGCTGCAAAATAAGAAAATGTTTACTTTTGGTAAGAATCAAAGATTGTGTTCAAAAAAAAAGATAGAAACTCTTTTCAGACAAGGAAAGAGTTTTCTTGTATTTCCCATATCTGTCCGTTGCATAACTGAACCCGGTGAAGGAAATATCAGAACTTTGATTGTATGCCCTAAACGTTATCAAAGAAAGGCTGTCTGTCGCAACAGAATAAAAAGACTGATAAGGGAGAATTACAGGCTGAATTCCACAAATCTGAAACGAATTGCAAAAGAAAACTCAGTAAATATAGACTTTTCCATGTCGTACGTCCACAAACAGACTGTTGATTACTCCGTTATACAAAAGACAGTAACGGAAATATTGAGCAAATTGGAACTAACTGTATCCTCCTTACAGAAACAATTATGACACAACGTGCATTGTGATATGAAAACAATAAAAAAATTATCAGAATTACCTTTTAAATTGCTGCAATATCTGATAATAGCCTTGATAAGATTCTATCAGACTTGCATTTCTCCGCTGACTCCCGCTGCGTGTCGTTTTACACCTACCTGTTCTCAATATGCACTACAAGCAGTTAGAAAATACGGCCCGTTAAAAGGCTCATGGTTGGCTTTTAAACGCATCTTACGATGCAATCCTTGGGGCGGAAGCGGATATGATCCCGTTCCGTAAGTTTGTTATGTAATATATTCCGAACAAAATCAAGATATGATAATACCAGAAACTTTACACAGCGGAGATAACGTAGCAATTATTTCCTCCGCAAGGGCAATCGACCGTAAAGAAGTAGCCACAGCCAAACTCTTGTTTGAATCATGGGGACTGAACGTTACTTTAGGACGAACAATAGGAGCGAAAGATAATCAATTTGCAGGCAATGACTGTTTGAGAGCGGAAGATTTGCAGGCAATGATTGACGACGATTCGATAAAAGCCGTATTCTTTGCTCGCGGAGGTTACGGCAGTGTCAGAATCTTGGACAAAATAAACTGGAACAGACTAAGAACGAATCCGAAATGGCTTATCGGCTATTCGGATGTAACTGCAATCCTGATGCATACTTATTACAATGTCGGGATTTCATGTATTCACGGTACAATGCCGATAAATATGCAAACATTATCCGAATGCACGGCAACGAAAAGCCTGAAAAATCTGTTGTTTTCAAAAAAGAATTTCTTACAATGTAAGTCTCATCCGCTGAATAAACAAGGTGTTGCCGAAGGCATAATGATAGGCGGAAATCTATCTGTTATCTATTCATTATTAGGAAGTAACAGTTTTAAAGATACAGACAATCTGGTATTATTCATTGAAGATTTGGACGAATATCTTTACCATATTGACAGAATGTTGCAGGCCCTGAAACGCAGTGGTAAACTAAAAAATCTGAAAGCCCTTTTAGTAGGACAAATGTCCGATATGCACGACAATATCGTCCCGTTCGGTAAAACGGCATTTGAAATCATAGAAGAAAGTGTAAAAAATTATGATTTTCCTTATGCTTTCAATCTTCCGATCGGGCATACAGGCAATGACAATCACGCATTTTTTCACGGTAAAACAACCAAAATCATAATCTCTGACAACTCAACGGTTTTAGAACAATAGATAATCATAACCAATTGTCAATAAATGAATTAAAAAAGTGCGTGATTTTCATGGAAATCATTAAGAAAACTTCGGAAATCACGCACTTTTTGAGCAAAATCATTAAAGAAATTTCCAAACTTACAACAATAAGAACGACAATACATAAAAACAATGTAATCAGTGTGTTTTTTCAGGTAATTATTACACAGAATAATCAAACCGATGCAAAAATACCTTTCTATGCCGTATATAATTAATTTACAGTCTTACCCTGTGAGTTCAAAAAAAATATTTATCTTTGCAACTTCGAAAGGAATATGTATACTAACAAAAAATAAATTGACAAAATGGGAAAACAAATTACGCCTAAAGTTACATGGGTAGGCAAAATAGATTGGGAATTGAAGTCTTTTCACGGAGACGAACTTTCTACACACAAAGGTTCGTCCTACAATTCTTATTTGATAAAAGACGAAAAAACAGCTTTGATTGATACATCATGGATTCCTTACGATAAAGAGTTTGTTGCAAATTTGAAACAAGAAATCGATTTGAATAAAATTGATTATGTTATCATGCAACATAACGAATGCGACCATTCAGGTGCATTGGTGGAGTTGATGCGTGAGATTCCCGACGTTCCTATTTACTGCACGGCAAAAGGAGAAGCCATAATAAGAGGTCATTATCACAAAGATTGGAACTTCGTTAATGTAAAAACGGGTGATACTTTGGATTTAGGAACAACTAAACTGACATTTATCGAGGCTCCTATGCTACATTGGCCGGACACAATGTTTACATATATGTCCGAAGAGAATATATTATTCTCGAATGACGGTTTCGGCCAACACTATGCAACAGAATCGCTGTTCAACGATGCTGTTGATTCTTCTGAAGTATATACAGAGGCAATGAAGTATTACTGCAATATTCTGAATCCTTTTTCTCCTATGGCGTTAAAAAAGATAAAAGAAATTCTTGCAATGAATCTTCCTCTTGATATGATTTGTCCTTCTCACGGTATTATATGGAAAGAGAATCCTTCACAGATTGTTGAGAAATATTTGCAATGGGCGGATTCTTATCAAGAGAATCAGATTACGGTAATTTACGACACGATGTGGCAGTCTACAAGATTGATGGCTCAAGCAATTGCAAAAGGCATACAAGACGCAGACAATAGTGTTACGGTCAAAATAATGAATGCCGTTAAAGATGATAAAAATGACATACTGACTGAAATATTCAAGTCGAAAGCATTCCTTATCGGCTCTCCTACAATAAACAACGGTTATTCTTTTGCAATAGCAGGATTGTTGGAAATGATAAAAGGGCTGAAGTTTAAAAAGAAAAAAGCGGCTGCATTCGGTTCTTACGGATGGAGCGGAGATGCCAACAAACTTATTACTGAAAAACTACAGGAAGCAAAGATTGAAATCGTCAATGAAGGTATCCGCAAATTGTGGGTCCCTGATCAGTCAATGCTTGAGGAATGTCGTCAGTACGGAAGAGAATTTGTAAAATCATTATAATACAAATGTAACGGGCAGTACGAAGAATACACGATTAAGTATTCCGGGTACTGCTCGTTTTCTATATATTGTATGAAAACAACGGTAAGTGTAAGTAATGATTTATATAATGACAACCGCGTTTTAAAGATTTGCGAGAGTCTTCATTCATACGGTTGGGAGGTTACCGTTGTCTGCAAGAATGCAACAAAGAAAAGACAAAATAACAACACGGATTTTACAGATATTCATCCTTTTTTAAAAACCAAACGGCTGAAATTCCTGTTTAAAAAGAATGTTTGGTATTATGCCGAATTGAATTTACGGTTGTTTTTCAGTTTATTATTTACAAAATCCGATATTCTGTGGGCTAATGATCTGGATACTCTGCCGGCAAACTATTTAGTTTCTATACTGAAACATAAACCTTTGGTATTTGATTCTCACGAAATGTTTTGCTATGTGGCGGAACTTAAGCCCGATTCCATACAACAGAAAGTTTGGCTTAAAGTTGAGGGTTGGATTGTCCCCAAATTGAAATATATCGTTACCGTTTGCGATCCTATCCGAGAATATTTCGCAAAAAAATACGGAGTAAATAGTCTTGTTATCAGAAATATTCCACCGAAATCTGCATATTCACAAGAGCAAACCGATATATATAAGAACGAAAAATACATAATATGGCAAGGATCTGTCAATATAGACAGAGGATTGGAGGAATTGGTGGAAGCAATGCAATATGTGAATTGCAAATTATTGATATGCGGACAAGGAGATATATTCTGCAATATTCAATTGCTGATAAAAGAAAAGGATTTGCAGGACAAAGTAAAATTAATCGGGAGATTACCGTATGATAACATGATGTCTCTGACACAAAATGCCGTATTAGGAATATCTATAGACAAACCGACTAACGGAAATTATGCGATTTCCCTTCCCAACAAGATATTCGAGTACATAAATGCCTGCTTACCTGTACTATACTCTCCTTTAAGTGAAATAAAGAAAATAGAAGATCAGTTTCACTGCGGACTTGAACTGAAAAGTTATGATATTTCCGAATTGTCATCACAAATTAACGAAATCATATCGGACGATAATCTTTTGAAAAGACTTGCCGATAATTGTTTAAAGGCTCAAAGTATATTGAATTGGCACAATGAAGAAATGATTTTGCATGATTTAGCAAAAAAAATTGAATCCGAAGAATTTGCATCCGCTTAACTACGGCTGATATTTAACATCAGACTTATGAGTACATATTTTTCTGCCTGCTTTGAAAATAATTCGGTTTTATATAGATTTATTGAATAATCTTTGTTCGGGAAATAATAATAAAATACACACTAAATTTTTGACAAACCATGACGGACTTTTTTATTAATACTATAAACAGAGTGAAGAAAGAACTACTTGCCATCTGGAAAATAGAAAAAAACAGACAGATTATTAAAGATGTCGCCTTGCTTGCGATTGCTACTGTCGTTTTTCACTTTATCTACTGGCATACTAATATGAACGAGTGGATCTTCGGTCCGTTTTCGCAGACCGTCTATGATTTTTTCCGACATCTTGCCTTTAATTTGTCTGAAATCCCATGCCGTGCCTTTATTAAAACTCCTTTCGATATAAAGGATACAACATATTATTTTTATATCATTCAACCTAACGGTATGAAATTTTATAATCTCATTATGGAGGTTAATATTGACTGCTCGGGTGTTAAACAATTGTTGCAATTTTTATTGATAATGCTGTTGTGCAGAGGCTCTTGGAAAAAGAAAACCGTATATTACATTGCAGGTTGTATAATAATCCTGTTCTTCAATGTAGTGAGAATATTCCTTCTAACCGCATTGTTTGTAGATCATCCCGATTTGTTCCAACCTGTTCATGATTGGATTGCAAGACCTATGATGTACATAATAATCTTTTCTCTTTGGTTGATATGGATTACATATTTTACAACTAATAAGAAAGAAAATAAGTCCGAAACTAAAGCATAATCCTATTGCTTGTCAAAAGAAACTAAGATAAGATTTGCTTCTATTTTTCGTACAACTCTTAACTTCGCAGAAAAGAGAGGTGATGTTTATATGATTACACAACTCACAATCTGATTAACGTGGAACCCGTGGTCAGTTTTGAGTCGGTTGAAAGTTGAATTGCATATATTCCGCTCGGTAGAGAAGAAAGATTAACGGACTTTTCTCCATTTTGTACCAATACTTTAGAGCCTTGAAGTGAATAAACACTAAAAACAATCTTCTTCGGTTGATTCACTCCGAAGTCTGCATACAATATCTTATCTTCCAGACGAAATTTAACTTGCTCGGGCTGTTTCTCACTCAAATCTTCTATACTTTGCGGCAGATTTAACACATAAAGTAATCCTTTATACACATCTATTTGCCCGTAGCCGTAAGTATTGTTGGGATACTGCAATGATGCATCGGGATAAGTTACTGCGTGATGAATAACATCCAAAACTTGTTGCGGTGTCAATGAAGGATTGGCTTGTAACCACAAAGCTATTGTACCTGCAACCACAGGAGAAGCCATGGATGTCCCGGACTCGGCCAAATAATAATAGTCTTTACCGTTATATGTAACCTTATCCGTCAGCGACTTTCTTATACCGTCGAAATCATTGTGAAAACTGCAATAAGCAGCATTGATATTGAGTCCAGGAGCAACGACATCGGGTTTCAGATTTCCACCGATTGCAGGTCCGCATGAAGAAAACTTAGTTATCAGTCCGTTTTTGTCCGGAGCAAAAGAGAGCATATCCATATTTGTTTCACCGTCAATATTGGTAAATGTGGATTTGTAGCCTGTAGCTCCGACGGCAATAATATCAGGCATACTTGCTGGCCAGGAAACAGAATGACCGCTTTGAGCATAACAATATTCCGGTACGTTTTCTATGTTGATAAACGGCGAACGAAGAATATCACTATACATATAAGCCGCACCTTCACCGGAAATTAAAACACTGGCCCCGCAAAGTACCAAATAAGCCAAATGAGGCATTTTACCACTTATATGATATACTTTGCCCCTTGGATCCTGCCAATCGGTAAGATAAACGAACAAAGAAACTTCTCCCATACTTACCGTTGTTGTGAAGTGATTGCCGTCTATAGTATCAATATCCTTAGTATTAAATATTATAGTACCTTCTATACCTCCAGCAGCCAACTTCATTCCGAAAAAATCAAAACGAACATTCTGATCTTTTTCAACAAGAAGGTCTATATCTATAATCTCCCCGCTTGCTATGCCGTTAATAATCCCTGTACCTGCTTGTTGTACATCGGCAGGTTTTTCAAAATAAGAAGAGCGGAAGCCTTCATTTCCTGCAGCTGCTACAATTATTTTACCTTCTCCTATAAGGGAATTCAAAGCCTCCCCTTCCAAGATTCTTTGCTTTGTAAGTGTAAGACTCTCACAACTGCTGAAATTAACAACACAAGGTTTGCCCTCTTTCTCCGCTTTATCAAAGATATATTTAAATCCTAAAACAGCAGTAGCAGAAGTTTGAATGTCAGGATTCCCGAAATCTTCCCAAGCAGAACGAAAATCTGCAAGATATATATCACTTTTAGGAGCCATACCCTGATATTTTCCTTCTACGGATGAGCCTGCCATGATACCCGTTACATGAGTTCCGTGTATTCCGTTGCCGACATTCTGCGAATGTTCCAGTTGTTTTATGTCCTCTATTTCATCAAAAGCCTTCCCTTTGCTACCGTCTTCATTAAGCCATTCAAAATCATAATAATATTTAATTCTTGAATTACCTTCGGAATCCATAAATGCAGGATGAGTGAAATCATAATAACAATCGAATACCCCGCTGACTACCCCGTTTCCGTCAAAAGCTTGAGGTAAATCCTCCCCTGTGTATATTTTTTCAGCGTTTATCTGTTCCAAAGTTACATCCATAGAGTTAAACGGCATACGCTCGGCTTCAATCCTGTCTATCGTATCATTATCGGATAATGATGTAATGCTGTCTAAAGGTATTTTTACAATATAAATAGTTCTTGATTGATTATCTTCACTATTGTTTTGGCTTGATTTTGTTATAATACTGTCAATTACCTTACAAGAGTGTGATTCAAAGAAACTTTCTCCGATATGTCTTTCGGTAAGAGTAACCAAAGCTGAAACTGACAATTCTCTACCCTTGGTATCGGCTTTTTTGACGGTTTGCAAGTCGTTTTCCATTACTAATGACACTAAGTAATTCGATACTTTATGTTTGTCAATCCGTACTTGTGCCGCACAAATAGTACATAACATTATTGATAATGTTATAAACGCAACTTTCTTCATGATTCTGTTTGTTTTAATTAATTTTATTTTTTACAAAATCACCGATGTACCCTCCTTATTGAAGTAATACATCGGCTATACTATAAATAATACTTAAAATATTTTCCTGATATTAATCACAAATACTGAATCTGTCACAAATATCCACTAATTCTCAAAAACAATCTCACCCGTACCTTTATCAAAGATAAAAGGTCCGAAATCTTTCAGTCCGTTTTTATTAAGAATCATTGTGTATTCCATACCGGATTTTACGATAACCTCAAATTTCTCTGCAGAATATTGTCCTATGGAAGCATTCTTGAACACGAGCACTGCATTCTCCAATATTTCTCCTTTGGAATTAAATGCCCTGTCTTTGTCTTTAAAGTTGTCTTTTGTAATTCTGCCTGTCTTCAAAAACTTCATCGCCTGATCCCAATCCAAAACAGCAGCATCTTTATGTCTTTCATCGTATATTGCAGGTACTGCTGCTCCATTCAATATAACGTAAATCTGTGCTTTATCGCCGTCAATCATAGTTACGGGTATTCTATTGGTCTTATACACAATAGGGATATCCACCTCAGTTTGAGGTTTATTGCCACTGACAATATCTACAACCGTTGAGTTCAATGCCGCATCTGCCAAAGAATCTTTCACGTATTGAGGAACAAAATCCGTTCTCAAAATACGAAACTCCGTACGTCTGTTCAATTGGTGTGCAGCTTTTCTTTCTTCTCTTGTCTTTAACGAGTTAATATATTCATCCGTCAAAGTTATTCCTTTAGGAAATTGATACGTTCTTTTGCCCATAGTCACAAAAGCCTCCCGCTTTAATGTCCTCGGCACTCTGTCTCCATAGCCTTTAGCAACCAAACGTTCCGGTTCAATACCTCGTGCAACCAAAAAATCAACGACACTCTCCGCTCTTCTTTGGCTAAGCGTGTCATTAGTCAATGCCGGATAAGGACGTGAATCCGTATGCGAACCGAGTTCAATAACATAGGTCGGATTATTAACCAAGATTACTAAAAGATCAGAAAGTGAATCCTGATATTGGTCCAACAATTCCCAACGAGATAAATCATATCGAATTTCAGGTAAAACTATAGGCTCTTTCGGAATAGGTATCAAACGGAAATTATGGACCAAATCCTTAGAAGTTGTAAGACCGACAGTAGTCTCTTTTCCCTCCGCATTCATGTAATCTATTTGTGATACCTTCAAAGTATAATTCACATTATATCTGATCTGTTCATTATTGAAGGCATATTTACCCTCTGCATCCGTACGAGTTTCAATTTGAGTATTGTCATCACCTATAAGTTTTATTTTGGCTCCGGCAACAGATTGCATACTTTTGTCATCTCTAACCTCTCCGCTAAGGGTGTACAACAACGGTGCTCTGTAAAACGAGTAAATATCATACCCGCCGACGCCGCCTTCACGATTAGATGAGAAATAACCGCTTTCTTCCGAAGCAAGATTATCATCACTATTACAATTAAAGATAATTCCTATTTCATCGGACGGAGTATTTATCGGATAGCCTAAATTCACAGGATCGCTCCAGCCGTCATCCAATAACTCTGTCATAAATATGTCATAACCACCTATTCCTTTCAATCCGTCAGAAGAATAATACAAACGATTGCCGCGTAAAGACGGAAACTCTTCTTTACCTTCAGTATTAATGCGGTTACCTAAGTTGGTTACATTCCCAAACGGTTCATTAACACTGCTTCGAGTAGCCATCCAGATATCATAATCTCCATGTCCTCCGGGACGATTAGACGAAAAATAAATTGTCAATTCATCTTCTGTCACAGCAGGATGAAAATAATTATAAGCCGTATCTCCAAGATCCAACATTACCCAACTATCCGCAGATGTTTCTGAATCTTTACTATTCTTCTTATTATTCCTATCAGAGGATTTTTTTGCAGAAGTTCCGCTCTTTCCTTCTAACGGTTGTATTGGTGAAGAATATATGGCACAATTCAAAGTAAGATTTTTTTTGACATTACAACGGGAAAAATAATAGTGAGAAGTTTTGCCGTTAGTTATTTTGACTAATTCTCCTTCGTTAGCTTCTGTATTAATGCCTGCAACACCGAGATTGCCCGCCTCACCGAACAATCCGCTCTTCAATTTAGTTGCCGTATAAATATCCGAGAAATATTCTCCCGTCCAAGCATCTTTATCTTTACTCTCCTCGTTATTACGTGAAGAAGAAAACGTTATGGAATTGCATCCTTCTTCATTCCATGAAGGTTTCCAGTCGTTCCATTCCGTATTCAGATTCTTTTCATTGCGAATATCATACTTATTGGGATTTGCCATACTTTTCTTTGCAAATTCTATACTTTCCAATCGTCGTTTTGCTAAAGGATCATCAGGAACCAATTTCAAGTATTCCTTGTAATTATATTCCGCATTATCCCAATCAGTCAAGTAACGTTGAAAGTCTGCCATATAAAGATAGAGTTTAGGTTGAACCTGGTAATACTTAGCTTTAACAAGTCTCTGATAAGTCTTTATCGCACGCTCCTTATCATCAAGGAATCTGTAGCATTCCGACTTCTGCCATAATATTCTATTTTTCTCTTGACGATTATTCTTAACTTTTGAATAAGCTTTATCATAAAGCTCGACTGCAGCTATGTATTGCTGAGCATTAAATGCCTCGTCCGCTTTTTTTGTTAAAGAATTTGTCTGGGCAAACACACCAAAACTCATCGCCGTAAGGACAATAAAAATTACTTTCCTGATATTCATATTACTACTATGTTGTTTTATCTTTCACACACCAATGCACCACTATGCACTATAATACCAACCGCAAAGTTACGAATATTTTCTTTAATAACATTTGTTTTTTAGTTTTTTTCTCACGAATTACTGAAATTATACAAACTATAAGATGCTGTCCCTTGTCAACATACATAAAAATCAATGTTTTTCTTATAAATAATCGCTAATATTTTTGTATCTTTGCAACCGGTATTGGAACGAATACCATATTGCTTTCGGGAAAACTTCAAAACACAGACAGACTCGGCACAACTCTCATAAATGGCTTATAAATACATAAATACAACCAATATTATATCTAAACCTCATCTTATAAATAAAAAATAATATGTTAATAGTCGGAAACAGTATAATAAGTGATGATATAATACACAACTATTTTTGTTGCAATATTGAACAATGCAACGGTATGTGCTGTGTTGAGGGAGATTTCGGAGCTCCCATTACTCACGAAGAAAAACGAATCATAAAAAAACTTCTTCCTAAAATAATCCCTCATCTGCCTTTGAAAGCACAACAAACCATCAAAGATAAAAACTTCTTCACTTATGATGATGAAGGTAATCTTGTAACTCAAATTATTGACGGTAAAGATTGTGTATTCGCATTCAAGTCGCCGGAAAACTATACTTATTGCATCTTTCAGAAACTTTATATAGAAAAAAAGTCTGACTTTATCAAACCTATTTCATGTCACTTGTACCCAATACGCATAAGTGAATATGACGAAATGACTGCATTAAATTTTCATCAATGGGATGTTTGTCAGAGTGCATTATTAAGAGGAAGAGAAAAAAACATTCGCATATACGAGAATTGCAAAGAGGCTCTTATTCGCCGTTTTGGTCAAAAATGGTACGATGAACTTTTGGATGAGATCAATAAAATGAAATAGTTCTACCATACAATCTGACACATCTTGTATAACCCTAAAAACAAAAACTATATCGCCATTTCAAATAGCACTCGGAACATGAGAATAGTATAACTTACAGCATAATAGCCGATAAAGTCATATACAAAATTTTCGGTTTCAGCAATGGTTTTATCATTAAATTGTAGTAATTTTGCAAACCTCATATTTTATAAAGAAATAATTTTATTTACCATGAAACAGGAAAAACTTTTTGCAGGTAAAACTCTTGCAATATTATCCGGCGGCGGAGATACTCCTGCTATCAATTCAAGTATTGAAAGTGTGAGAAACCGTGCTTTAATGTTAGGATTCAAGGTTTACGGCATCCGTACGGGATGGAAAGGACTATTAGGTGATGGTGATATCGTAGACTTAACTAATCGCCCTTACAACGGTCTGTATGGAGGTACAGCTTTACGCTCATCTCGTACAAATCCGTTCCCGTCAAAAAAGAATCCAGAAGACAGAGTGCCTCAGGTAATGAAGAATCTCAAACGATACAAGATAGATGTCTTAGTAACGATAGGTGGTGATGATACAAACGGTGCTGCAAAACGTTTATATGAACAGGAAGGTATTCCTGTTATCGGATTTCCGAAGACAATAGACAATGATCTACGAACTCTGACCATGCATTCTTTCAACGGAAAAGAAACAGATGCTGTTATATGTCCGGGATTTCCTTCTGCAGCCAAATCAATAGCGGAATTTGCCACTAGATTAAAAACTACTGCAGAATCTCACCAAAGAATAATGGTCATGGAAGTTATGGGTAGAGATGCAGGATGGCTCACAGGAGCCGGAACATTCGGAGGTAGTACAATTAGTCTTATTCCGGAGTTGGAAATGACAAAAGAAAGAAAAGAGAGATTCTTTGATGCTGTTGCCGATACCTATAAGAATAATCAGAATAAGAGCCTTATCATACCTGTATCCGAAGGCGTACGCTGGTACAACGAAAAAACAGGAACATGTGATGTTGTATATGCATCCACTGAACAAGATGAATACGGACATGCAAGACTGGGCGGAGTGTGCGGTACAATTGCAAGCGAGATTTCTGCAAAACTTAAAATAGACGCAAGAGCACAAATGACGGGATATTATCCTCGCTCAGGGATGTGTAATGCTTATGACAGAAGATTAACGCAAGCTTTAGCAGATAAAGCAGTTGACTTACTATTGAGAGAAGAATACGGACAAATGCCTGTTCTTAAAAAAGTTTGCTCTTACGGAGAGTTGGAGGAATTTAACTGCGGTTCAATCGACATGGGAAAAATAGGAAATCGTCCTTTACCTACGGAATACTTTGATGAAACCAAATTTGTATTTACTGATATGTACAAAGACTTTTTGGAGCATATCATAGGTAAGCCTGAATTTGAAACCTTCTGTACAGATTTTCCGAAGGTGCATCCGATTGATTAATTGAGAACTCTTCAATTATATTGTAAAAAGGTGTATGTTTCATGTATAAAACATACACCTTTTTACAATATAATTATTTCTACAGTTTTTCAAAGTCTATAAAAAATACTGTACCGACATTTTCTTTACTTCTAAATGAAATCTGTGCATTGTAATTTTCCAATATTGTCTTGACTATCGTCAGCCCTATACCGTTACCATTAGTCTTTGTTGTAAACTGTGTGTTAAAAATTTTGTCTTTATCATTATCTTTTATCCCGCAACCGTTGTCCTCTACAGAAACGATATATCTGTTTTCATTCTCTTTAATAGCAATATTGATCTGTCCGTTAGATTTATTATATAATGCCTGCATAGAATTTTTAATTAAATTATTAAATATCCTGATAAACAATTTTTCATCTCCCGACACAAAACAATTCTCTTTGGAAGAATACACAATTCTGACATCATTAACATTATTAAACAAGTTAATTGCAGACAAAATACAACTATCCAAGTTTACTTTTTCTTTTTTGGCAACAGGTTTTGAATAAGAATTCAATTCCTGAGTGATTGTACTTAAAGTTTCTATTTGAGAAATCAGAGAAGAAGTAATATCTTGCCATTTGTTTTCAAATAAAGCGGCAGCCTTTTCGTTACCTTGCTTTTTTGCATCGAACAATCGTTGCAAATATTGAATGGACAGTTTCATAGGAGTTAATGGATTCTTAATATCATGTGCAACTTGCTTTGCCAACTCACGCCAAGAAGATTGTCTTTCCTGCTGTTGTAACAAAACTGCACTTTCTTCAATCTTATCCAACATGGAATTGTATGATTTTATCAACTGACCCATCTCATCATTCTTCTGCCATACAATCTTATCATTTCGAACATTTAGATTAATTCTTGACATTCTGTCCTTTACTAATTCTAACGGCTTAGTTATAATGTTACTTAAGAAAACAAATATCAAAACTGCAACATTAACCCAAAATAGGAACATATTTGCAAAATTGCTTATCAACTCATCAATATTATCATTCATTATCTTTTGTTGATTAATGAAAGGAAGATTTACTATATATGCAGTGGAATGATTCATATCAAAGACTTTTATGTAGGATGCCAGAAATCTTCCGTTACATATTGATTCTTCCTGCCAAAACAATGTATCAGGATTTTCATTTATTATTTCCAATGCATGCGGATTTATCCTGTCAGAAATAATACCTCTGTTGAAAATATCTTCTTGAGAACAAACTACAAGTTTTCCTTCTTCATCAAAAATATTGACGTCAGATAAAAATGTATTGGATATTTCTATTAAATCCAGATTTGTAATAGTATCGCTAATGTTTAGAATCTTTCCTGTTTCCAATGCAATACTTTGAGTTTTTTCTTTTAGAATATTTTCATTATATCGCTTATTCAGATTCATTGTACTTCTTATTCCGAATATTCCCAAGACTACTACACTTACAACAAAAGAACCTAATAACGATGCCAATATTTTTGACTTGATACTCAATGTCCTTTTTCTGTAATCTGATAAGGATGCAACGAACCGTTGAATCCCGAACAATAAACATAGTAAAAAGAAAATCAAAGACACTCCCGATAAAGAGGAATAAAGAGTGCGAGATTCAGAATGCAATTCTCTGCTTTCTGTTACAGGAGAACTTTCCAAAAAAAGGGAATAATTCATATTCTCATTATTATGCTTATGAAGACACTCTGCAAAAACATACGCATCTTTTATCTTAAAAAAGTAAAGATAAGTAGGAATATCCTGTTCTGAAAATTCCGTAAATGCATAAGACATGGAGTCCGACTGCTCAGAATTATTTATTCTGTTTTTTATATAATGTAACGTTTTAACACTTCTTTTGTCAGGTTGCAATATAACCGAATCTTTTTCGTCAAAGACCAAAACACTTGTATGATTAGTCTGTTTTATAAGAGATAAATAATATTTCTCTATATAATTTTCTGCCTTAACATAATCGTTATTAACAATATAATTGCATATAACGGAATCTTTTGCAACAGCATCCATTAAAAGATAGAAATTTCTTGAATCCGACGGTTTATTAACTGTTACGGACTCTTCTTCAATAACAGGTAGTCTGTCCGTTCCTGAGAATACTCGCATAACAATGCCTGTAAGAACTGCAATAATCATCAATATAGCAAACTTTCTGACCAAAATGTATCCTGTTTTACTCTTATCTCTATTATTATCTAAAGGTAAGATTTTACATGCACATATAAAAACTAAATATCCGAATAATGTGATAGTCAATAAATCCAGAATACTTTCGTAATTTACAGAAGATATACAAAAACTAAGAATTCTTTCCGTATTGTTTCTTACCAGTAATACGCATATAACTAAATATACAATACAAAGCAATAAACAAAGCAGAACCTTGCAGATTGTTGATGATTTTTCCTTTATATCAGAACCGGCAAATATGACATTTATTATAAGTAAAATAATGAAGAAAATATTGACAATCAACCATGCATGAAAAATAAAAGAACTCTTTTCACTTTTTTCAAAACATTCGGGAGATGCATCTAAATAACAAACTGTTTTACCGTTCCAAATGATAGGATAATCCGTCCTGTAATCTACTATTTCTATATTTTTATCTAATGAAAATGCTTCTGAGAATGTATTTTGCAGGTAATCATTCTCAATCTCATAATTGTGTTTAATCAAGTATAAATAATGAACGGTTTTGCCTTTGCCCAAGGCTGTACTTTTATGTACAAAAAATCCGTTTCGCAATTCCGTAACTATCTTATCACCTCCTATATCACACAAATTATATCCGTCAAAAGATATTGTATTATCAGTACGCTCAATAATACTGTCTTTTTCGCAAACAAACCTTTCTCCTTTTCTTTCTATGTCATTATAGATTCGAGTAAGTGTGCTTGTAAAACGTGTTTGTATATCACGGGAATAAATATCCGAAAGATAGTAAAACATTATATTGCCTACTACCGAACAAAATAACAGCAAGATAAAAAATCGTGTTTGTTTTGATCGCCTTATACGATAAAATAAAAGAATTGACTTCATAACCTGCAAAAATACAAAAATTCTTTGTAATTTTGCAACTATGAAAATACGCATTACAAAAGAGTTTCATTTTGAAATGAGCCATTGTCTTAACAATTACGACGGATTGTGTTACAATATACACGGCCATAGTTATAAATTGTTTATTTGTCTGAGAGGCGAACCTGATCAAGATAAGAATTCGTCTTCGTACGGCATGGTAATGGATTTTTCAAAACTGAAAACAATTGTAAAAACTTCCATTTTGGACAAGTTCGACCATTCTTTGGTCATAGAACAACACTCTCCGTTTATCGAACAAATCAAAAAATTAGACACAAAAAAAGAAATAGTAGATTTTCAGCCTACATGCGAAAATTTAGTCTTGTATATCAAAGATATTATCTCTCCACTCTTACCGAAGGAGGTGGAATTATTCAGTATAAAATTGTATGAAACGGCATCTTCTCATGCAGAATGGAATATTACGGACAATGTATAATTAGGTTATAATATTATTCTGCACTACTCACCGTAAAAGAATAACTTAGTTTTGATAGGAAATATGGACGAAAGATATAGCATTAATTCTGTTATTAAATGGATTCTTATTATAGTAGGAGTAGGTATTGTATTATACGCTCTTTGGTATTTCCGATTCATCGTATTGTGTATCTTTATTGCATTGATTCTATCTATTATCGGACAACCTTTGATGAATCTTTTGGATAAAATCAAAGTAGGTTCGTTCCGTTTCAATAAATCCTTATGCTCAGCCGTAACATTAATAGTCGAATTCGGTATTATATCGTCCGTTGTATATTTACTTGTCCCGTTGATAATATCCCAAGCACAAGACTTTTCTTCCATTGACGTCAATGTACTTGAAAGATCTTATGCTGCACCTTTAAAGGAGGTAAATGAATTCATCGCAAAGTACAATCTTTTACCTGATAATCTGAATCTTGAAG
The DNA here is from genome assembly GCA_017477025.1 of Bacteroidales bacterium. Taxonomy (GTDB): domain Bacteria; phylum Bacteroidota; class Bacteroidia; order Bacteroidales; family P3; genus Scybalousia_A. The sequence goes on from JAFUYA010000044.1 coordinate 22,333, forward strand.
AATACATCAGCAACAGTGTAATGAGTGTATTAAATACAATAAAACTACCTCAAATTGCACAAGTGGCATTATCTTTGGTGGGAAAACTAGGTATGGGTATTTTGATTATTGCATTCATTACATTCTTCTTTTTAAAAGATTCTCACATAGTAACCAAATTTATTGATGCGGTTACTCCTGATAAATATCTTAACGAGGTACATAATATAATTAAAAATTCAAGGCACTTGATAACACGTTACTTCATTGGTGTTTTCTGTGAAATTATGCTTATGATTATCATGTTGAGTATAGGTTTTTCCATAGCAGGTTTCACAAATGCCATACTGATTGCATGCATTTGCGGAATTATGGTTATACTACCTTACATAGGTGTGATTATCGGCGGCGGTATAGGACTGATTATTCTTGTTACAGGTACGCTTGCAACAGATCCGAATGCAAACATACTTGTCATAGTTATAACGTATATATGCATTTTTATAGGTGTTAAATTGATTGATGACTTTTTACTTCAACCTTCCATATATTCTAAGAGCGTTAAAGCAAAGCCGTTGGAGATATTTCTCATTATTTTAATGGCAGGGGAAATAGGAGGTATAGTAGGCATGATACTTGCCATTCCTGTTTATACTTTTTTGAGAATCATTGCAAAGGAATTCTTCAGCAAATGGAAATTCATCAGAAGTTTGACTAAAGGCATAGAATAAGACCGATATCATACAAGATTTATTGCCATTTACCGTCCTGCTTTATGATCTTTATCAACTCTTCTACGGCATTTTTCTCGTCGATATGCGACATAACCAACTCTTTACCTCTGTACAGATTTACCGTGTTATTTCCTGCTCCGATGTATCCGTAATCCGCATCTGCCATTTCACCCGGTCCGTTAACTATACAACCCATAACCGCTATTTTCAATCCTTTCAGCCCGGACAACGCACTTTTCACTTTTTCAAGTGCTGATTCTATATCATATTTTGTTCTTCCGCAGGACGGACATGCTACAAATTCAGCCTTATATCTTTCTATTCCCAAAGCCTGTAATACATCTTTTGCTTGTTGGTCTGAAAGGAAAGTTCTCCCTTGTTTTACCTCATCCTTACTAACTTTGTTCTCCAATAAGTCAAAAGCCGTTTTTGCAGTGTTATATATAATATGAGTTTCTACATCTGATTCGTCAAAAGTTTTTCCTAACATATTTTGCTCAATATTTTTCAATGCGGCAATCTGTTTTGCAACAGGAATTTCGTTTTCAGGCTTTTCTGTCAAAGAAACGCGAATCGTATCTCCTATTCCTTGCAAAAGCAACGGAGCAATACCGCAAATACTTTTGATTCTTCCGTCCGTGCCGTTACCTGCTTCGGTTACACCAAGATGCAACGGATAGTACATGTCCTCCTTTTGCATCATATCCACCAAAAGTTTATTGGCTCTGTACATAACTCCGACATCACTTGCTTTCATTGAGACAACAATTCTGTCAAAATCCATTTCTTTAAACATACGTAAAAACTCCATTGCACTTACAGCCATTGCTTGAGGAGTATTACCGTATTTAAAAAGTACTCTCTCACTCAAAGAACCGTGATTTACTCCTATACGGATTGCAGTATTATGCTTTTTGCAAATATCTATCAACGGAAATATATTATCGTATGCTTTTTCCAAAGTATTATAATAATCCTTTTCAGTAAAATTCGGATTCCATTTTCTATCTACATAGTTGCCCGGATTGATTCGTATTTTTTCAACAATTCCTGCACTGATTTCAGCCGCCTTAGGGTTAAAGTGAATATCGGCTATCAAAGGAACCTCCACATTCCTTTTTATCAACTCATTCTTTATGTTGTACAAGTTCTCCGCCTGTGATATGTCGGCAGCCGTTATACGTACCATCTGACATCCCTGTTCCGTTAATCTTAGAATCTGTTGCACTGTTGCAGAAGTATCCAAAGTATCGGTATTTGTCATTGACTGAACGACAACAGGATTACCTGCTCCGATAACTACATTGCCTATTTGTACCGCCGTTGATTTATTTACTCTCATTTTTATCATATCTTTAAACTGCAAATATACGATATTTCTCTTTCTTCACACTTGACGGAGTAAAAAATACAAAGCATGCACGTGTAAAAAAATCAATACCTTTTCATAACAAATAAATAAAAATATGTAATTTTGCAGGCAGAACGCTTTTTCATGCAATATAAAATCTACAAAGAGATAATGAAAAATATTCTTGTCATATATACCGGCGGAACTATAGGAATGGTGAAAGACAGTGTATCGGGAGCATTGAAACCTTTTGATATGCACAGAATATACGAGGTTCTGCCCGTCTTAAAAAAAATAAACTGCAATATAGAAACTTTTCAATGCGACCCCATCATAGACTCCTCGGACATGAATGCGGACAAATGGCTTTTGTTCGCATCACTTATAAGGGATAATTACGAAAAATATGACGGTTTTGTAATTTTACACGGAACGGATACTATGTCTTATACGGCTTCGGCTTTGAGTTTTCTGTTGAACAATCTGGGGAAGCCCGTTATTATCACAGGCAGTCAGTTACCTTTGGGCGTGATAAGGACTGACGGAAGAGACAACATTATTTCTGCAGTGGAGATTGCCGCCAACAATGATGTATCCATTCCCGAAGTGTGTATTTTCTTCGACAACAAACTCTATCGCGGAAACCGTACCACCAAAATTAATGCAGAGTTTTTCGAGGCTTTTTATTCAGGAAATTTGCCTTCTTTGGCAAAAGTCGGAATAAACATTTCTTACAAACAGCACTTGATATTACCCGTTCCCTCAAATAAATTCAAAGTATATGACAAGCTTTGTACGGATGTGATAATTATGAAGATTCATCCTGCCATAAGCAAGGAATATCTGAATGCTGTAAGCAGTATTCCTAATCTTAAAGGTATTGTAATGGAAACTTACGGCTCGGGCAATGCTCCTACTGATAAATGGTTCTTGAAAGGAATTAAGAATATCATAGATAAAGGCATACTTATAATGAATGTAACGCAGTGCAAAGCAGGAAGCGTTGAGATGGGACATTATCAAGCCAGTTGTGCTTTAAGGGATATGGGAGTTATCAGCGGAAAGGATATTACTACCGAAGCGGCGTTGGCCAAGATGATGTTTGTACTGGGTAATTTCAGCGATAAGAAAACTCAAACGGAATTGTTGAATCGTAACATCTGCGGTGAAATATCATAACAATATCAGATACCGAACAATTATCATGGATTACAAATCAATATTCGAACAATTCAATCAATTAAACATACTTATTGTAGGCGATGTTATGATTGACTCCTATCAATGGGGCAAAGTTGAACGCATATCTCCCGAGGCTCCCGTACCTATTTGCTCGGTTACAAAAACCGAACATCGTTTGGGCGGAGCAGGTAATGTTGCGTTGAATATATCTGCAATGGGTGCAACGCCTGTTCTTTGCAGTGTGATAGGCAATGACACCAATGAAGAAATATTGTTAAACTTGCTGAACAAACATAATATGACAACCGACGGTATTGTCATCAGCAACGAAAGACCTACAACCATTAAGACAAGAATAATAGGTAACAACGCACAAATGCTTCGTATTGATAACGAGACAACAAAAGAATTGTCCGAGTCTGAAACGAATGCTTTACTATGCAAGATAAACGATATTCTTAATAAGAAGAAGATAGATGCCATAGTTTTTCAGGACTATGATAAAGGAGTTATCACCGCTGAAATAATCAATCAGACGGTCAAACTTGCAAAACAAAAAAATATTCCTACAACCGTTGATCCGAAACATCGAAATTTTACGCTGTATAAAGACGTTACACTATTCAAACCTAATCTTAAAGAACTGAAAGAGGGTTTAAAAATAGAGTTTGAAGAACCGAATCTGCAAAACTTAACTGATGCGGCTTTGTTGTTACACTGCAAACAGAATATAACACAAGTTTTTATAACACTCAGCGAGAACGGTGTTTTCATTGCGGATTATACCTCAAAAGATGCACAAATAAGTCTTTTGCCTGCTCGGTTGAGAAAAATAGCAGACGTAAGCGGTGCCGGCGATACGGTTATCAGTGTTGCGACATTATGTCTGGCATTAGGATTACCTGCAATGCTTACGGCAAAAATAAGCAACATTGCCGGAGGATTGGTTTGTGAAACGGTAGGTGTTGTACCTATTGATAAACAACGCCTGTATAAAGAAGTTATATCCGAATAAAATCATTTACTTCGACTATGACGGGGGCTGTCCATACTAATCCGTAAGTTTTTGTAAATAATACAGTTAAAAAATAGTGAGATTTCCCGAATTTTTTTAATGATTTTGTCAGAAATCATTAAAAAAACTTACAAAATCTCACTATTTTTTTTCAGCAATAATAATATCAGTTTTTTCATCTGAAACTTTCTTTGCAATTTATCATCGTAGGATTTTTTCAAACGTCGTATAATTGCAAAAAAATGCAAAAAATGACTAAAAAATTCAATATTGAAATTTTTTTTTACAACAACATTTGCCATTAACTGCAACGGTTGAGAAACCGTTTATAACGTTTGAGAAAAACTAAAAAACAACTCGGAGCCGTAATTTGCAAAAACTCTCCTTTTTTTCGTTTTTTTGCCTTAAATTCTGTTATAAATCATTTTTTATCATTGATTTCCAAATATTTAGTTTCTATGAAAAAACAAAAAGTAATCTTTTTTTTTGTTTTTTTTATTAAACTATTTATCTTTGCGACAACTTATTACAGAGTTTGTATAACAAATAAAATAATTATGTAAAACTTAAAACCTCTTTTAAAATGAAAATGCGAATCGGTTTTTTACTTGCGGCAATCCTCCTTCTGTCTGCAAGAAGTTTTTCTCAAAACATGGATGTAGGAGCAGACGGGAAACTTATCCTCCCGTATGAAACCAACTTCGATGATGCCACAGATATAAACATGTGGACTATTCACACTTCTTATACGGATAAGAATTTGACGAAACCGTCCACTTATCCTACAAACATATATACATCCGGTGCTGAATATAAACACAATGGTTCCGCCGGCGCACTGAGATTTACATATTACGGCAGTGGTTATGCTGTAATGCCTGCAATTTCAAATGATACAGACATAAAGAAGCTCCGCCTGTCATTTTATGCCTATCCGAGAGGAGTGTCAAATATCAGTCAGGTAGGTACATTTGAAATAGGATTAATGACCAATCCGAATGATATCAGTACTTTTACATCTATCTATACTGTCACTCCTACGGCCAATAAAACTTGGCAACTTGAAACAGTAACATTCGAAAATGTAGACGCAACAAAAGGGAAACATATCGCCTTCAAAAGAACACAGGCAGAAAATCTCGGAGGCACTTCCTATGGTTGGTCTATTGATGATCTTTTATTAGAAGAGATTGCCGATTGCGAAGCTATAGACAAAAATTCTTTGGTCATCAGCAATATTGAGAACACTTCTGCTGTTGTATCTTTTACAGATTCGCACTCAAATTCCTCATGGAATATTTACTACAGAAAGAAAGGCTATGATGGACAATGGGATAAATATGCTACAACAACAAAGACAACTTCTTTACCAAACCTTGAAGCAGCAACAGCATACGAGTTATATGTTGCTGCTGATTGCGGAGCAAAAGGAGAATCCGCTCCATCTTCTGTTGTTACATTCTTTACCAAAGCATACAATAATAACGTAAGCGGTGAATTCATTTTTGACTTGTCAGATACGGACAATATTGAAGATCATTGGTTATCTGTTTCTACATCTGCCAATAAATGGATTATAGGGTCTCAGGTAGACGGAGCGGACAATGCTTTGTACATTTCCAATGACGGCAGTCAGAATCTATATTCTGACGTTATAACGCAAGCCTATGCTTCCATTCCTTTAACATTTGACGATAAAAGTGTTTCTTCCATTTCTTTCGACTACAAGGTAAACGGAGCATCTATTTCTGCATACACATCTTTCTCTGCTTTTGTTATTGACGGCGGGAAGGCTTTACCTGAAAGCGGCATTCCTTTGGAAGCAGACATCATTGTCAATAAAGTTTCCCAAGTTACTGATTGGACTACCGCAACCTTTGCAACAGACAAGTATTCCGGTACATCAAAACAGTTGGTTTTCTACTGGGAAGTTGCAAGTACTAACTCTGCATATCATGAAGACCCTCCTGCTGCAGTCAGAGATATAATCATTCGTACCTCAAATTGTAGCATACCTGCAAATATTGCAAAAGTATCTTCCACGCAAACATCGGCAACAATTAAATGGGATCAGGAAGGAACGGTGGATTCTTGGAAAATATTCTATAAAGAAAAGGAGGCTGCTGAAGATCAATGGACATATACGGAAATTGAAGGTTCATCGGAAAAGCAATATACGATAAACGGATTGTATGCCGATGAATTCTATTATGTTTATGTTACAGCCGTATGCGAAGGTCAGGATGTCGGCTCCACGCAAAGAATACTTATTCATACGGATTGCAGTACAATAAGTGAATTGGAATGGAATGACGACTTTGATAATTTTGATGATTTTACTTGTTGGAAAGTTGTAACGAACGATTTCGAATATCCGAAAGTAACATCGGATAACAACATTGCCTATTCGGGCAGTAATTTCGCTGAATTCGCAAACAACAACGGTCTTATTGTTTCTCCTGCTATCGGCGAAAATATAGAAAAGTTACGTTTCTCCGCAATGTTTCGCAGTACTTCATTATCATCGGAGGCAACCGTAGAAATCGGAGTAATGAGCAACACAAACGATGCTTCATCTTTTTCTGCAATAGGTACGGTTCCAAATCCCGACAATACGGAATGGTTCAGATATTCCGTAGATTTTGAACAATCAGAAATAAAAGGAGCAAATAATTACATTGCAATCAGATATTCCTCAAATAACACCGATATTAAATGGTATATGGATGATGTTACTATCGGATATGGTGTTAGCGACTGCAGAGCCCCGGAATTTAATTCGTTGGTTGCAACGAATCCTACACAGACAACCGTTAATATAGCCTTTACGGATAATGATGAAACGCACAATGCATGGAAATTCTATTACAAGAATATTAATGCCAATGCAAAAATGCCATGGAACAGTTTCAATCTATCTTCACAAAGTGCTACCGTTACAGGATTATCGGCTCTGACAACATACGAAGCATACGTTTCAACTATTTGCGAAGGTACTGAAGTAGAAGATTCTACAAAACATATATTCTTTACAACAACTTGTGGCAAATTGACTGAAAGCGGTTTCCCTTACAGAAATGATTTCTCTGACACTCTGAATAAAGTAGGTCCTGATTGTTGGCAAATAGTACAATTACCACATTATGCAGACCAAGACGGTTCTGACGGAGAAATATACCCTTCCTATGGATATAGAGATGATTTCAGAGAAGAGGCATTAATGTTTTTCCGTGGCAATTGCGGTATTGTAACTCCGCAATTAGGAGTTGATATAAGAAAGGTTGAATTGTCATTCGACTACTGGGAAAATGCCGTTTATTGGAATAAATTAGGGGGCGAATTAAAAATAGGAACAATGTCCGACCCTAATAATATGGATACTTGGGAGGAAATAACTTCTATTACAGACATTCAATTCACGGCACAAAAGGCATACGTTAGTTTTGCAGACGCATTAGAAAATATCGGCACTGACAACTATATCGCTTTCAGATTCTATCCTGATAAAGACATCAATGCCGGTGATTATCGTTATCACGGATGGTATATTGACAATGTTGAAATTTCAGTTGTTGGAGATTGTGCTTCTCCTGTAAAAAACAGCGTAAAAGTAACAAATATTACGGAAGTTTCTGCTGAAGTTTCTTTTAGTGATAATAATGAGAATCACGATAAGTGGATGGTTTACTATCAACAGGAAGGCTCAAAGGAGGTTGATAGCATAGAAACAAGTTCAACACAAATTACACTCACTAAATTAATTCCTTCTACATCCTATACAGTATGGGTACGTACATTATGTGAATCGGAAGGAGAAGAAATAACAGGTACTGATAGTACATCCGCACACGTATTCTTTACAAGAGGCTTTGCCGTTACCCCTGATGTAACAATAAACTTTGAAGATGCTTCTGCATCTCAATATATTGCAACATCTTCCAATTGCATCAATAAGTGGATTATTTCGTCTGCAGTAGCGAATAAACAGACAGGAGAAAGTACTGCAAATTCCTTGTATATATCTAATGACGGCAATTCTCACTCTGCAACAAAATCAACATCCGAAAATGACGGTTGGTATGCTTACGCTATAATCAATATTGACTTCGGTTCTGCTTCTGAATACAATCTTTCTTTTGATTATCAATGCGAAGGACAACTGAAAAGAGGTGTGTTGTATGCATATCTGCTTGATAAAGATACAGAAATTCCTTTTGCCGGACTACCTGATATTACGAACGGAATGGATTTATTGGGTACTGCAGGTTATAACAGACCTAATTGGGTAAAATATTCAAACAAGATAAGCGGAGTCAAGAATTCTTCTAAACAGCTCGTGTTTGTTTGGTTTAACGACGGTAATTTCACAGAAAATTCTAAACCGGCTGCAATTGACAACATTTCAATCACAGCTGTTCCGTGCAGTGCTCCTGTTATTAAGATTAAATCTATCGAACCTGAACAAGCAACATTCTACTGGGAAGATAACGGAGGTGACTTTTGGACAGCAAGTTATGTGAAAACCGGAGAAAGCGACTATACTGTTCAAACTGTAAATGATACTTTTGTAACAATTACAAACTTGGAAAAGAACACCTCTTATAAAATAGTGGTTGCATCAGACTGCGGAGAAAACGGAAAACAAACATCCGTTGCCGTTGAATTTACTACACCTAAATCTATTGCTGTTGTAGGAAAAGACGGATACTTTAATGACCTTGAAGATAGTGAAAAGAATGACGTATTCTCTTACAAGTCCAACAACTACGAACAAGAATATCACAATGCATGGACTATAGGTAAGGCTGCACATGAATATTTGGGGCAGGACGGACATGCTCTGTATATATCCAAAGACAAAAATCAATATGAATACGAATATACTACCACAAGTGCATGCTTTGCAACATTTCCTGTCAAATTTGGAGAGTTTGAAGAATATCAACTGCAGTTTGATTATATGTTCCCTGGCGGAGGAGGAAACACCAACACTAAACTTGAGGTATATGTTATGCCTTCCGATTTTAAAATGCCTGCGAGTCTGACTGATGGTCACGAACTATCTACATTCAAATACGATGATGCACGTCTAACGGTCATCAACAGCGGAACGGAGTGGACTGAATTTTTCTCAGGACCTATCAAAAATGTTCAAAATGAAACCCGTCAAATTGTATTCTATTGGTATAACTACGGAATTAAGAATTCTACAGAATATAATTTTAATCCTCCTATTGCTATTGACAATATAAGAATTGTAGGAAGCAATTGTCCTCAGAATATTAACTTGACTGTAAGTGATATCAAAGACGAAAATGTCAAATTATCTTGGCAATCAAACAATGATGTCAATGCATGGGATATTACTTACACAGAAGCAAGTAGCAAAACTAAATTTACAAAATCCATTACTCGTGAAGAGGTTACCGTTGAGAAGAATAAAAACGCTGATACTGTACATACTTATGTATTGTATAACAACCTTCTTGCAGGACATAGATATAGCATACAAATAACGAGTAAATGTGATGATAACACATTATCCAATCCTTCTAATTTGGTTAAATTCTCCACTTTAGGCAAAACGGTGAAGACATTCCCGTTCGAGCAAACCTTTGAAGATGCGGAAAAGAATAATACATTTTCTTTCTCCGGTGTTGGAAACAATCAGTGGTATATAGGAGAAGCCGTTGGAGTTAATGACGGATTAGGTGAAGGACAGAGCCATTCCATGTATATTTCTTCAGACCAGGGAGAAACGCAATCTTACAACCCGCATTCTTCTTCATACGCATACGCTGCAATGAATATCCTGTTTGGTGAAAAGTCTGAATATAACATTGAATTCGATTATTTCGTAGGAGGTAGGGAAAGTGCAGACAACTTCAATGTATTTTTAATCCCGATTGATCAGGAAATTCCTGTAAAGGGCTACATAAATGCAAATGATACCATGATTCTTTACTCCTATGGCGTAAATTCATTTAAACATGTATCATTCAAATTAGATACCGTACAAGGTAAGCATTACCAATTGGTATTTATGTGGAAAAATACAAGTGTTGCAGCTTCTTTACCGGCTCCTGCAGTTGATAATATACGTATTACCGAATCGGATTGTTGGTCTGTCAACAATTTGAGAAGTGAAGGTCGGAAACAAACTACATCCATTGCTTTAAAATGGGAAAATAATTCTGAGGCTGATCCGCAGTATTACACAGTATATTATCGTCCGAGATCTGAATACTCTTTACCATGGGAAAGCACGACTACCGAACAAACAAGTATTGTTTTGGAGAATTTGGCTCCCGGTACAAATTATTCAATCAAGGTTACAGCAAATTGTTCTGATAAAGATGAATCAGTTATCACATATATGGAAGAAAGCACTATATGCGATCCTGTTCCTGACGGAGAGTTCTGGAGCGAATCTTTTGAATTGAATGAATATGTGGAGAACCGCTCTATGCCTTTATGCTGGATCAGACTGAAAGCAGAACCTGCTTTAGACGGTCTTACAAAAAGATACATATATTTCCCGAGTGTTGTTACTTACGGTAATGAGGGATACAATGAAGGAGCAGCTGCTTTGGAATTCAGAGGCGGTGAACAAGTGATAGCCACAAGGAGTTTTGCTTCAAAGATAGAAAACACAACACTTACATTCTATGCAAAAACAAACTATACCGGACAGTCTTCTGCCGGATTGTTCGGAAACAATGATTATGCTTTCGGAGGTACTCTAAATATATACATTGCTTCTGATATTTACGACACACTTACCTGGGAGCTTGCTCATACTATGAGAGCCTCGGATCTTAAACCGGAATATGATGAATTCAGGATTCCTTTCCAGAACGTAGTAAACAGAGGTCGTAACAAATCTATTGTTTTCTCTTATGCGGATACGACTGTTTATTCTCTGTATATTGATGACATAAGATTGGAGTCTGCTCCTGACGATGATATCATTGATGCATGTGATAATACTCTTACAATCAGTGTAAAGAATGCCGTAGCAATTGACGGAATTCTTACTACACCTGAAACGGAGTCTGCAACTATAGAATGGACAACTACAGGTTTGGAGACTCATTGGGATTATGCCTTAGGTTTGAATACAATGGTTACAACAACCAATCAAAGTGTTGCTTTCTCCAACTTAATACCCGGTCAGGAATATACAGTCTCCGTACGTTTGCATTGCGTGGATGAGGACGGAAAAGAGACAGGAGAAGTTTCTCCTTGGAAAGATATTACTTTCAAAACTTCCGGTTCTACTCCTCAATGCGATCCTGTAACTTCTTTAGAAGTTGTTTCCGTAACCGAAAATACCGTAAAAGTTTCATGGGAAGGCGATGTTTCCGACGGGACTAACTACGAAGTAGCTATAGCTAAGGATAAAAATTCCGATGAGTTACTTTCTTCCGAAATAAAGACAGTATCGGTTAATGAAGCTTCTTTCAACGGACTGACAGACGGAACAACATACAAAGTATTTGTTCGCAAAGTTTGTCAATTTAACTCCTCAGAATGGACGGAACTGGAAGTAACCACAGTAATGGCATGGAAGAAACCTGTTGTAACGACAAAGACTGCAACTTCCATAACGGCAATTTCTGCAAAATTGAACGGCACGGTTACTGCCTATACGGAAACAATTCAAGAAAGAGGATTTGAAGTAAGGTTGTCCAAAGAAGATATAACCAAAGCCGTTAAATATCAGTCAACTTCCAATGAATCATCTTTCTCCTATATAATTGATAACTTAGATCCTCAAACTGAATACAGCTACAGGGCTTATGTTATATCAATAAAAGATACGCAATACAGCGGAGCATGGGAAAAATTTAAGACATTGGAATGGAATCCGACAAAACCTACAGTAACAACATATCCTGTAGATATAACTACATTAGATTCCGTTTCCGTTACTCTGAAAGGTAAGGTTATTGAAGGTGAAGAGAACATTACGAAGAAAGGATTCATATACAAATCTGCATCGTTGGGTGATGTAGAAATAGATATGACTTCTGCAGGGGAAGATTTCTCGTATAACCTTACTGGTCTGCAATACGAAACAAGATACACATTCTATGCATTTGCAGAAACGGATACTTACAAAGGAGCAACAATGATCAAAGGCGAAGAAGAAGCTTTCACCACATTGAGCGGTCCGATTACTCCTGCAGAAGTAGTAACGTTGGATGCTGAAAATATTGAGTATGATAAAGCAACCTTAAAAGGAAGCGTTACTAAAGGAAGTGAAGATATTACGGAAAGAGGATTTAAGTATGTTACAAAAGGCAACTACGACACAGTGACGGTTAAAGTCAATACTTCCGACGATGACCTGACATCAGTTATAACAAATCTTAATGCATCAACAGAGTATATTTATTACGCGTATGTTAAAACGGCAAAGAACCTGTACAGAGGAGAAGACGTTACGTTTACAACGGCAAATCCTCCTGCAGTAAATCCTACGGTAACGACACAAGATGCTGAAAACATTACGTACAATTCCGCTTCTTTACGCGGAACAGTACAAGAAGGTAATGTTGAGATTACAGAATATGGATTTGCATACAAAGTTGCCGATACCGAAACATTTACGTTTGTTGATGCTAACGTATCGGGTAAAAACATGGTTGCATCAGCTATTAATCTATCCGCAAATACAGAATACGTCTATTATGCATTTGTAAAAACAGCAACGGAAACAATCAGCGGAGAAACTCTTTCTTTCACAACAAAAGAAGCTCCGGTAAAGGTTGATCCTGAAATAACCTTGAATGATGCAAGTGCGGATATTACAACTGCAACATTAAGTGCTGTAATTGTAAAAGGAAGTGAAGATATAATCAAATCAGGTTTCAGATACAGAATGGCAGAGGAAGATACTTGGAGTGATGATATTGAGGCTTCTATAGGTGGAAACGGACTGATGACTTGTGAAATCAATGGTTTAGTCCCTGAAACTAAGTATGAATTTACAGCATTTGTTACAACTGAAAGCGGAGAATTCGTATGTAAGGAGAACAAACTATTTACAACTAAACCTGCAAGTCTATCCGATGCTGAATCCGCTTTGATGATTGCGGTATATCCTAACCCTGTTACGGACAAAGTTACAATAGATATGGACGGTTCTGCTAACGACGTAAGAATCATGATAACGGATGTAAGCGGAAAAGTGATTTTCAAAGACAACTCGTTCAAGGATATGCACAATATAACAATTAACACAAGAAACTTTGTTGCAGGAGTCTATTATTTGACGGTAACTACCGATAAAGCAACGACAACCAAGAAATTGATTAAACAATAATTAATCAAAAATTGTAATTATTACTAACGGAAGGAAAATTCTTTTCCTTCCGTTTTTTCATAGTTTTAATTGCAATAAGGAATCTCTTTCATAAACTGATATTTTCATTTTGTTGATTCCTTTGAAATGTCAATTATAACATTGTTGATTTCTTTGTTCTTTGCATACCGACAAGTTTAAATTGATAAGTAACGGATAATTAAAATAAAATATGTATCTTTGCCGTCAAAATAACAGCATTAGAATAATAAGATTAAGTAAGAACAGATATGAATATTATAATTCCTATGGCCGGTATGGGCAAGAGACTTCGCCCGCACACTCTTACAACGGCAAAACCTTTAATCAAAGTCTGCGGACAAGAAATTGTTAAAATTCTCTGCAATGAGATTGTCAAAACTTGCAATTCCAAAGTTGATAATATAGGCTTTGTTGTCGGAAATTTCGGCAAACAAGTTGAGGATGATCTGATTCAAGTAGCACGGTCTTTAGGTGCTGAAGGCAGAATTTATCATCAGGACATTCCGTTAGGAACTGCGGATGCCATCTGGCAGGCAAGAGAAATTCTTCATGGAAATACGGTCATTGCTTTTGCGGATACGCTTTTTGATGCATCTTTTACAATGGATTTAACACAAGAAGGTATCATTTGGACTTCGTATGTTGAAGATCCTTCCGCTTTCGGTGTTGTAAAAAAAGACGAACAGAGCGGGAAAATAACCGCTTTTGTTGAAAAACCGAAAGAATATGTAAGTAATGAGGCTATTATAGGTATATATTATTTCCGTGAAGCAGAAAAGTTGTACAAAGAAATTAAGCGATTGATTGACGAAAGTATTATGCACTCGGGAGAGTATCAATTGACCGATTGTCTTGAAAATATGTTGCAACAAGGTTTCTCTTTTAAAACTGAAACCGTTAAGGAATGGTTGGACTGTGGAAATAAAAATGCCGTAGTCAATACCAATCAAAGACTACTGTGTCTTGAAATGGGATTGGATAAAATTCACCGTAGCGTAAAAAGTAACAATTCCCGAATCATCGAGCCTTGCTATATAGGAGAAAATGTTGTAATTGACAATTCTGTAATAGGTCCTTATGTTTCATTGGAAGATAACACTATTGTAAGAAACTCGGTGATTAGAAATTCCATAATAGCACATGACTCAAAAGTAGAAAATGCCGTAATAGAAAACTCAATGATAGGAAACAATACCTTATACAAGAAAAATGCAGATGAGTTGTCTTTGGGGGCATTTACGGTAGTGGAATAAAACAGTCAATAAAATTATGCCAAAAAAGGTATTTGTTTCGGGATGCTATGACATGCTGCACAGCGGTCATGTAGCATTTTTTAAAGCCGCTTCCGCATACGGAGATCTTTATGTCGGAATCGGAAGCGATAAAACAATCTTGGAATTAAAAAAAAGAAGAACCATTAATTCGGAGAAAGAACGTCTGTACATGGTAAAAGCAATACGCTACGTAAAGGACGCATGTATAAACAGCGGAAGTGGAATGATGGATTTCATCGGTAGCATAGACAAGTTTTCTCCGGACATTTTCGTGGTAAATTCTGACGGAGCCACCAAAGAAAAAGAAGATTTCTGCAGACAACGCGGTATTGAGTATGTAGTTTTGGACAGAATACCCGAAAACGGCCTTCAAGCAAGGAGTACTACTTCTTTACGCTCCACTATCGGCTCACAAATTCCTTATAGGTTAGATTTAGCGGGTACATGGATTGATCAACCTTACGTATCCGAACACCATGACGGATGGGCTTTAACAATTTCAATAGAACCTACACAAGAATTTGAGGAGAGAAGCGGAATGAGTACCTCAACTCGCAATGCAATAAAGAAATTATTCCCTCAACGTCTTCCCGATTATGATCCTGAATTATTGGCCAAACTGATTTTCTGTTTTGAAAATTTCCCTTCTCTGAACAACTATGTATCCGGAGCTCAGGATGCAATAGGTATCTGCATGCCTGGACTTGTCCGCCACCACTACAACGGCAACTACTGGCCGGACAAAACGGAAAGTTGCTTTGATGAAGAAATTTTATCATGGCTGGAAGATCATCTGTGTTTGATACATACATTCAATCGCCCGGATGATACACATGTTGATAAAGATACCCGTATAAACTCAGACACCGTAAAAAAACTGACACTTGCAGCAGAAAACTGCTGGCAGGCAATAATGAACAGAGATCTGAATTCATTTGCTGCTTGTTTCAATGATTCTTTTAATGCACAGACTGAAATGTTTCCTCACATGCTTTCCCCGAAAATCAATGACTATATTGCAAAATATAAAGACAAGTGTCTTGCCCTGAAACTCAGTGGTGCAGGCGGAGGCGGTTATTTAATACTTGTCGTGGAGAAACCTTTACCAGATAGTATCAAAATAAGAATAAGACGTAAAGACAGTTTGTAATTTATCAATACCGAAAAGTATTATGAAACGTTATTGCAGAACATTGGAATTAAGAAACGATAAAGATATGATTGCGGATTATATAGAACTGCATTCACACGTTTGGCCCGAAGTAAAGGAGGGAATCAAAAGCGTAGGTATTTTGGATATGCAGATTTATATAAAAGACAACGAAATCTTTATGATAATGGATACGGTAGATAGTTTCGATTTTGACAGGGATATGGAACTTTTGTCCCGACTTCCCCGCCAAAAAGAATGGGAAGCCTGTGTTTCCGTAGTACAAGGTGTTGAACCTGATACACCTGCTACAGAAAAATGGAAACTAATGGAAAAGATTTTCCAACTGTAAGTTTCTACAAGTCCGGTTTCTTTGGACAGAGTCGGGTCTATTAATATTACAAATAAAGAAATTCAGCAAAACTGACAATAAACAATAAATACATAGAAAAAAAGTCCGTGATTTTTGAGAAAATGTGTGTGATTTTCGACAAAATCATTAAAAAAATGTCAGAAATCACGCTGATTTTTAATACTTTTATTTACAATGGATTAGAAACGCATAAAATGACATATCCAAAAGAGCGGAAACTCAAAAATTCTGCTCTTTTCAGTAAAAAACATTGTCCTTTCCAATTGATAAATTCCGAAATTAAATCTAATTTTAAGGAAATTTCACAACACCCACTTCGGAAAAAACATAAGACTTGCATAAAATGAACTTTTTTTCGTAAATTTGCACATTGTTTTAACGAAAAAATACTCAGAATATGAAAAAACATAGTTATGCATTCAGTCTTACCATCATCGGTATTCTGTATTTTACTTTCGGATTCATTACTTGGTTGAACAACCAATTGATACCATTCCTTAAAACAGCTTGTCAGTTGTCTGATACTCAAGCTTATTTGGTTACATTCGCCTTTTACATATCCTATTTTGTGATGGCACTGCCTTCTGCGGGCATCTTAAAAAAGACAGGTTTTGCAAAAGGAATGTCTTTAGGTTTATTAGTGATGGCTTTGGGCTGTGTGATATTCATTCCTGCCGCAATGAGCAGAAACTATCTTGTATTTCTGATAGGCTTATTTGTACAGGGAACAGGATTGGCACTATTACAAACGGCAGCCAACCCGTATGTTACAATATTAGGACCTATCGAATCGGCAACCCAACGAATGTGCATAATGGGATTATTTAACAAAATAGCAGGAATTGTAGGTATATACATTTTCTCAAAAGCACTGTTGAGTAATTTTGACATCGTTTCACACAATATAGAAAATGCCGTTGGCGATACACAGATCATGCTACTCAATGACCTGGCACACAGAATTATATTACCGTATATTATCATGGCATGCGGATTGGTATTGATAGCGTTAATGGTCTATTTGGCAAAATTACCCGATATCAACTCAACTGATGACAATGATATATCAACGAAAGATAACGGCAAGACAAAATTACCTGCATACTTGTGGTTAGGTGTATTGGCATTATTCTTCTATGAAGGAGCAGAGGTAATGGCAATAGATACCCTTGTGCCTTACAGCAAGAGTATAGGTTTGCCGGACACCGTATATTCAAAAATAGGAATGTTTGCCCTGGCAGCACTATTAGTCGGCTATATTTCAACAATCATTTTGATACCTAAATATTTAAGTCAAACTAAAGCATTAATTTACTGCAATATATTGTCATTAATATTTGTTGTTATTGCTCTTTTGACAAGCGGTGTAACATCTTTAGTTTTCCTTATCTTACTTTCATTCTCTAATTCCGTAATGTGGGGAGCAATTTGGGCATTGGCTATTGACAAATTGGGTAAAAATACATCCTTTGCTTCAGCTCTGTTGATTATGGCAATTGTCGGCGGTGCTTTAATCCCGCTTCTTTACGGCGGTTTGTCCGATGCCTTAAATAATACTCACATTCCTTATTTGCTGTTCTTACCTTGCTATGCGTTTATCTTATGGTATGCAGTCAAAGGACATAAAATCGGATTGCCGAAATCCAAATAACCCGACATAACTAATCATGGCTGAACAAAAAAATAACAAAATAAAAGAAGTATGTGCATTTTGCGGACGTGATGTTTCTCAAGTCAAGACATTTGTTCCTGCAATGTTTCAGGGAATCGGCATTTGTAATGATTGCCTAAGAGAAATCAATAAAGTAATGGCGGAAGAACATCGCCACAATACAAAAACGACCGGTGAGAATATTGATTTGAAAACTCCGCATGAGATATTTGACTTTCTTAATCAATACGTAATCGGACAGGAAAGAGCAAAGAAAATACTGTCCGTTGCAGTTTATAATCATTATAAAAGATTGAATTATCTCAACAGCGGCAAGAGCGTAGATGATGTTGAATTGGATAAATCCAACATTATTATGATAGGAGAAACAGGCACAGGGAAAACTCTGCTTGCAAGAACTATAGCCAATCTTTTAAACGTTCCTTTCTGTATTGCTGATGCTACTACCCTTACACAGGCCGGTTATGTGGGAGAAGACGTAGAAAACATCCTGACTCGTTTATTACAAAATGCGGATTATGACGTTGAAAAGGCACAAAAAGGTATTGTTTTTATAGACGAAATTGACAAAATTGCCCGTAAGGGAGACAACCCGTCAATAACAAGAGATGTCAGTGGAGAAGGTGTTCAACAATCTTTACTGAAAATATTGGAAGGCACGCTTGTCAATGTTCCTCCTGAGGGAGGAAGAAAACATCCTGAACAAAAGTTTATCCAAGTGGATACGCGTAATATTCTTTTTATTGCAGCAGGTGCATTTGACGGCATAGAAAAAAACATTGCTTCAAGAATGAATTCATACACCATAGGTTTTTCCCAAAGTCTGGAAAGAGAAAACATTGATTCGGAAGAATTTCTTAAATACGCTCAACCTCAAGACTTGAAAAAATTCGGATTAATCCCCGAACTGATAGGACGTTTCCCTGTACTGACGGCTCTTAATAAGTTGGATGCACAGGCTTTGAGAAGAATCCTTGTCGAACCTAAGAATGCCATAACAAAACAATATCAAAAATTGTTTGAAATGGACGGTAAGAAGCTCGTATTTGATGATGACGCTTTGGATTATTTTGTTCAAACGGCTCTGGATTATTCTTTGGGTGCAAGAGGATTAAGAAGTATAATGGAAAACGTTATGAACGATTTGATGTTCTCCATCCCCGACGACAGGAAACGTAAAGAAATCAGGATAACTAAACAATATGCGGAGAAAATTCTGAACAAAGACGTATTAGGATTAAAAGATTAGGGATTCAATCATAAATTCGATTACAAATACAACATAAGTATATGAAAAGATTTTTTGTTTTAGCGATATTTGTATGTGCTTTCATGCTCACAAAAGCCCAAACGGGAGGAGGAATTACCGTATTCGGAACCATATATCAAGGAGATACCATTCCTTTATCTTATCTTGAACCGATAATCGTAAAAGGTTACATTTCTCCGTTAACGGATAAGGAACAACAAAAGTATTCCAAATTGATCCGTAACGTAAAAAAAACCTATCCTCTGGCTAAACAGGCTCAGCAATTGTTTAATGCATATTCTTCCATGATAGATAAGGCCGTCAGTGAGGCACAACAGGACAAAATAAAGAAACAGGCGTTTGCCGACATTAAGAACAAATTTGAAAGTAAGACAAAACATCTGAACAAAGAGCAAAGTAAACTGCTTTCAAAGTTAATCTACCGACAGACAGGTTATTCTTCATACAATCTTATCAAGACTTTCGGCGGTGGAGTAAAAGCAACCATGGCGGCCGCTACAACAAAAGCGATGGGAATTGATCTGAAAGGGACATTCGATCCGCAAAATAATGAAGAAGACAGCATTATAGACCGTATAATCTATTGTATTGAAGCCGGAAAATTATGATACAATACGGTTTTATCTATCTCGGTGTTGTCCCTGTCAGAAAAGAACCGAAAAGTTCTTCTGAACAAATATCTCAATTGTTATTCGGCGATGTAGCGGAGATATTGGATTATCATGTCGGTACAAATAGATTCTCGGATTCGTGGCTGAAAATACGCAATTTATATGATAACTATGAAGGGTGGATAGATAAACGTAATATTTTATTATCTTTTGCAACGAAAAATACTCAACATCAATACATTGTCTCCTCTCCTATCGCCAAAATCAAAATGGATGACGACGTGATCATTGTACCCATGTCATCCGTACTGCCTGATAAACAACCGTTTTTTATAGACAATCACCGTTTTTCCCTTATTGAAGGCAGTGTAATTCCTTTGGATAAATGCAATCCTTTATTAATCAACGCCGTCAGCCTTCTTTACCTTAATTGTCCTTATCAATGGGGAGGTAAATCAATATTAGGAATTGATTGCTCTGGATTTACACAGAATGTTTTTAAGTTTGCGGGAATTAAGTTACCTCGCGATGCCTCACAACAAGCAAATGTCGGACAGGATAATTGCTTTGAGAATATAAAAAACGGAGATTTATGCTTCTTTGATAATAAAGACAACAAAATAACGCATGTCGGTATTTATTTGGGACAGAATAAAATAATTCATTGCAGCGGTAGAGTACGTATAGATGATATAGATGCAACGGGTATAAAAATAAAAGGCGACAATCAAGAATATTCCCACCGCCTTTGCAAGATAAAGACTTACTTTTAAAGCATTCGATTTTCTTATAGTGCAACCTGCAAATATTTGAATCCGACATTTTTTCTACAACTTAAATACTTACAAAACAAACTATAAATGAAGTAGTTAAAATTCTCTATGATTTTGTGAATTTTTATTAAGAAAATCCAAGAATTCACAGACATTTTCGCCAAAATCATTGAGAAAATTTCCGCAATTAATAATCTTTGTTTTCACTACTCCGTCATTAGGTTGGTAAATCGAATACATACAACTGTGTTTTTTGTGAAATTATCAATTATTTTCGTACAACCAATCGGCAAGAATCCAAAAACATTCACTTTTACAATAAATTACGCATTATTTCGTTTAAATGTAAAACGATGTAATGAAAAAGTCTGTAAAAATACTGCTGTTTTTAACTATTGTTTCAATAAACAATCTTTCGTATTCCCAACAATCGGAGAATTTTCCGTCGTGGTTTGACAGTGTAAAATTGGGAATAATGATTCACTACGGATTGTATTCAGTCCCTTCCTATTCTGATAAGGAGCAATATGCAGAATGGTTTTACAAAGGATTGATTTCGGGAGATTCTTTGAGAATAAATTTTCAGAAACATACTTACGGAGAGAATTTTTCTTACTTTGATTACATGCACCTTTTCAAATCAGAGTTGTTTGATGCGGATTCATGGCTTTCTTTATTCAAAAAATCAGGTGCAAAATATATCGTTTTCAGTTCAAAGCATCATGACGGTTTCTGTTTGTGGGATACCAAGACAACGAATAAGAATTCCATGCATACCCCTGCCGGCAGGGATTTTTTGAAAGAATTGAAACAGGCATGCACATTGCATGACATTCGTTTCGGTGTGTATTATTCACTTATGGAATGGGACAATCCGTATTTTCGATGGACAATTGATTCTGAAGGATTGGATGATTACGTGGATAAATACATGCTTGTACAGTTTAAAGAGTTAGTTGATTTGTATCAACCGTCCATTGTCTTCGCTGACGGCGATTGGGACTTTGATTACAAGGCTCTTCGCAGCAGTGAAATGATTGACTATTTGGAAAAGAAGGTCGGGCGAAATGAAGTTATAGTGAATAATCGCTGGGGTATCGGAAATCCGTACGGTTTTTTGACTCCCGAGTATTCTGACGGCATAAAAGAGAAAAATCGTCCGTGGAGTGAGTGCAGAAGTTTAGGAAGAAGTTTCGGTTTGAACAGAAATTCTTCACTGGAAGATTATCTGTCTGCAGAAGAACTCATAAAACATTTTATTAAACTCGTAAGTCTTGGCGGCGGGCTGATGCTTAATGTTGCTCCTGCCGCTGACGGTCAAATTCCTTTGTTACAACAGGAACGATTGTTGCAATTAGGCGAATGGATTGACATAAACAAACAAGCCGTATACGGCTCTAAGCCGTGGTACAAATCCATTGACATGACTCCGAAAACTGAATATATATACAGTCCCTTTATTGACTTTGATTGGGTCAGAAATTCTCCTGTCAAACATTGCACGGAGGATAATTTTTCCATAGATTGGGAAAACGAATACACTCCTCAAAAAAATGAAACATTGACTTTCATTCTCAATGCCGATGACGAAGCGGAAATTTCCATATTTGAAAGTAAAAAACTGAAATACAACGGCAAAGCCGTTAAGGATAAGGAGTTAGAATTCAGTTTTGACTTTCAGAAGAGTAAAGTCTATACATTCGTTATCAATTATAAAGAAAAAGATGTTGATGCTCACCTGCACTTTATGATTAAAGACAAAAAAGGTAACACTTCTGCATTCACTACGAATAAACAATGGAAAGGAAATCTTTCATGGCAACAACCTGTTGTCTGCTACACGACTAACGGAAACAACCTTTATGCAATCTGTTTGGAAGAATTGTCAGACAATTTCTCATTTCCGTTGGAAAAAGAACCTCAACGAAACATGAATATTACTCTTTTGGGAAGTGATGTCAGAAACTTACCTTGGCAATATCACAATGGAATACTGACAATTGACTTATCACATCTGACTTTAAAGGATGTAAAATGCAAGTATGCTTGTGTATTCAGGTTGGAGAACTATTTGAAAGAATAATATCAGACATTATATTCCATAATAAAAAAAACAATATTTGCATGAAATAATATTTTTTTTGTACATTTGCACTCGGATATGATATTGAAACTCTTGAGAAAAATAGGAGCAGGATTACTTTTAGCGATCTTTACAACGATGATTGTCTTCACGGATTTTCACCGCCACAGAATCGTATCCCACGTTGATATTTGTACTTTCTGCGAACATAATCTGCCACATCCTAATCATTTCTCTCAAAGTTATTCTTCTCAAGACATTTGTCCGTTATGCCACTTCACAAGTGAGTCTTTCAAAAAAGAACAACAATGGAATATTTCCTGTATAAACGAAAAGGGTGTATCGTTGTATGTCAATGACGATGCAGACCGTCGTTCCGATTTTATAAAACACTTTTCCGACAGGGCTCCTCCTTTCAATATTGCATGATTGAAGGGTTTCCGTTTTCTGCATACTATTTTCGCAGAATACGGAATTAAAAGGTCAAAGTGTTAATATAAGCAAAGAAAATATATGTTAGCTACAATATTAGCGACAGTCGCTGTGTCGTTAAGTTTGTATGGTGCAATGCCGTTACAGGACAGAGTTGTGCCGTGTGAAGCGGATACGTTTTTTGTAGTAGATACCGTCTCAAAATATGACAGCATTGTTTTACTGGATGATGTGAAGATATCAGGACACTCTGAAAAAGATTTCCAAATGACATCATCACAGAACAAAGTGCAAGTTAATAGAGAGTATCTCGAAGACAACTTCACAGGTTCCTTATCTCAGACTTTGGAAATCGTACCCGGAGTGAAGGCTATCAGTATCGGCTCTTCCCAATCCAAACCCACGATAAGAGGTATGGGGTTTAACCGAATGGCAGTTGCAGAAAACGGCATCAAACACTCTTCTCAACAGTGGGGAGATGATCACGGCTTGGAGATTAATCAGTTTGAAGTGGATAAAGTCGAAATAATAAAAGGACCTTCGGCACTTCAATTCGGCAGTGATGCTATAGGCGGAGTAATGAACTTATTTACCAATTATGCTCCGTTGAAAGATTTTGAAGGTTCTTTTCTTTTGACAGGCAGAAGCAATAATCAGCATTTGGGATTGTCTGCCAAGATCGGCGGCAGGAGTAATAAGTTGTTCTACAAGGCAGGAATCTCCGTTGCCGATTATGCCGATTATAAAGTTACTGCAGACAGTATCCAGTACTATTCTTATTGGATAAAACTTAAGGATAAACGTCTGCGAAACACGGCAGGAAAAGAATATGACGCTGATATTATGTTAGGTTATATCGGGAAAAGGTTTCATACTGACATAAAAATAAGCGATAACTTTTCCAAAAGCGGATTTTTTGCGGATGCTCACGGCTTGGAGGTAAGACTTTCTAACATTGATTATGACAAAAGTAAGAGAGACATCTGTCTTCCTTATCAACAAGTCAATCATTTGAAGATTCTTTCCCATAGTGTTCTGTCTGTGGACAAAATTAATCTGGAAGCTAACGTTGCTTATCAAAATAATTTACGTGAAGAACACTCCGAACCTATATCTCACGGCTATATGCCTACTCCCGACAACACGAAAGAAAGAATGTTCAACAAGAATACCTATACCGCTAACATAGGTCTGTCTGCTTTCATTAGTGAAAACAATACACTGCAAGGTGGAATTAATACTGAATTGCAGAAAAATGACATTGACGGATGGGGATTCATTATTCCGACTTTCAGCACATTATCTCTTGGCGGATATTTATTTGATAAACACACGATAAAGGAAAACTTTATTATCAACGGCGGAATACGTTATGATTATGCTTCAACTCACATACACGGTTATAGTGATTGGTACAAAACACCCGTCGGTTGGAATGACAGTGTGTATAAGCAAAGAAGTGAGGATATAAAAAGGAATTTCAACTCCTTGACATATTCTTTCGGACTGGATTATAATATAGATGAATGGATATTTAAGGTCAATATGGGCAAAAGTTTCCGCATTCCGATTGCAAAAGAATTGGGTGCCGATGGAATCAATTATCATATTTTCAGATATGAGAAGGGTAATTCCTCTCTTGACGCAGAACAATCTTATCAATTGGATGCCGGAATAAAATACACCGATAGCAGAATTGCATTTCAGGCAGACCCGTATGTTAATTACTTTCCTAACTATATATATCTTAATCCTACCGCTGCTTATACGGAGGGGTTGCAAACTTATTATTACACACAAGCCGAAGTTTTCAGATACGGATTTGAACTGCAAGTCTCATATTTGATAACTTCGTATCTGCAAGCAGAATTCCAAACGGAATATTTGTCAAGTAAGCAACTCTCAGGTCCTAAAAAAGGCTATTCCTTACCATTCTCCGTACCTTGGAGTATGGATTGCGGTCTGAGATATACATTTGACAAAAACAAAAGCGGATTCATTGCAATAAACATTCATGTTGTAGGGGATCAGAACGAAATAGTCCCGCCTGAAAAAACCACTGAAGGCTATTGGATTCTGAATATGCAGGCTTCAAAACGCTTTAGAATCGGGAAAAATGATATGAAAGTAGCTTTGCAGATAAAAAACATTTTAGACAAACGTTACTTTGACCATACGAGTTATTACCGCTTAATTGATGTTCCTGAACCTTCAAGGAATATATCATTAAGTATAGGTTATAATTTTTAAGAAAAATAAAGTAGAATTGTTTAACAATATAAAATTAAAACAAAAATGAAAAAAAACATAGTAAAATATATATTAACGGTTATAGTATCAACCGTTATATTTGCAGGATGCGGTAACAAAAACGATATTGCTAAACCGCAAATAGTATTAACTGAAGTCGGAGAAAACAACAGCAAGATTGCAGAATGCGGTGAAGAATTGCACTTGGAGGCTGATATCATTGCAGAAGGTCTAATCAAAAGCATTAATATAGAGATTCATCAAGAGAAAGAAGGCGGAAGAGAAATAGAGAAATCCTATACTTCTGGGAAATATATCGGTCTTAAGAACACTGTATTTCATGAACATATTGATATTCCTGCAGATATGCCTGTCGGTGAATATCATCTGCATTTTACCGTTGTAGATAAAGAAAACCAGACTGCAATGAAAGAAGCACATATTAACATCGTAGCAAAATCAAAGTAATAATAAATAATCAAAGCAAATAAAAAATGAAAAAACTGCTTTATTTAAGCACGGCTATAAGTCTTATATTCATGGCATGCGGAGATAAGGATGACGAAAAGAGAGATATGCAAAGACCTTCAATAACAGACAAAGGTATCGAAGTAAGTCCTTCAAATTGTCAGTCATTTAAACGTGGAGACAGCATACCTTTCAGATATGTTTTTACGGATAATGAAGAACTGGGTGCGTATAATATTGAAATCCACAATAATTTCACACATCACACTCATTCTACCGCAAAAGAAGATTGCGATCTTGATACGGAAAAACATCCCGTAAACCCATGGGTATATAATCATGACTTTGCTATTCCGCAAAATAGTACCGAATATACGGCAGATTTTAACATACCTGTCCCAAAAGACAAAGATGTCGGCGATTATCACTTTATGATACGTCTTACCGACAAAGCCGGTTGGCAGGAAATCAAAAGTGTTGAAATTAAAATTACGGAATAGATGACAACCATTAGGCAGGTTTCTCTTTATATTGAGAAGCCTGTCTTTTTAACATCAAGTAAAAATTAAATGAAATACCATACAAGTCTGAATTCCCAAACCTGTCCTAACGTTGTTTATCTTTCAGCATCGGTACAAACTTGAAATTCCCGAATTGCTCGGAAATTATCTCTTTATCACTTATTTTCGTTATCTTATACATCGTTTGCTTTTCATCTCCGACCGGGATAACCATAACACCGCCTGTTTTAAGTTGATCAACCAAATCTTGAGGAACAAACGGAGCTCCGCAGGTTACTAAAATTTTATCAAAAGGTGCAAAGCCGGGCAATCCTTTGTAGCCGTCACCGAAAAAACAATTAGGATGAATGTTGAGCCTTTCAAATATTCTCAAAGCCGCATCGTACAAGGGCTTCTGCCTTTCTATTGTATATATGCGTGATGTTAGTCTATAAAGTATAGCCGTCTGATAACCGCTCCCCGTCCCTATTTCTAATATTTTCTCTCTATTCTTAACATCTAATAATTGCGTTTGAAAAGCTACGGTAGATGGCTGAGAGATAGTTTGATTACAAAGAATTTCAATTGCTCTGTCCTCATACGCAACACGCTCCAAAGACAAATCCATGAATAAATGTCGAGGAACCGTTCTGAAAGCATCTAATACTTGAGGATTCGTTATTCCTTTTAGTTTGAGATTCTCAACTAATTTATTTCTCATTCCTTGAAGTAACAATGATTCCTGTATCATAAGACTATATTTTGAAGATATTAATTTTCGTAATTATGAATATCTATAGATTGTGGCATAATCAATCCGTAAAGATTTTTCGTCTCAAGAATTGTTTCATTCGCCCTATCCGGATTTATAACAATAAACTGACACTCAAAAGACAATACCGTTCTTTGTCCAGCCTGACAAATTGAGATATAAGGAAGGATACTATTATAATTCATTCTCCCACTCTCGTCTTTGGTATAAGCTGCAACAGGGAAATAATCCATATTAATTCTTTGGCCGTTTTCCTCTTTGTATAACTCACACCCCAAAGATATATCACTCCTTTTTTCCGTGAATACATAGGAAACGGCTTTTGTTTTTTTTCCTTTTATTGAATACGGTTGAGTGAATATCCTGCACCTTTGACCCTGACTGTTTATAGAGTCAGATATGATATACATCTGTGCATAAATACTCTCTCCAAAATTAAAAAAGAAAAACAAAAATAATACTATTATATGAATATAATTCTTCATGATAAGATTTATTCTTTAGTACGAGAAGACGGTTCCGTGGAATACTTCAATCCTTGATTATCAACTGAAGCTAATTTTGTTCCGTCCGTATCATATATTTCATATCCTAATGGTTTTCCCTCAGAAGAGAAATACTCCCATTTACCGACCTTTATGCCTTTGCGATATTGCCCGCTTAGTATTTTTGATCCTGATTGAGAATATACAATATACGAGGAATCTTGCATACCATCAATATAGTAGTGAATAGAATTAATACTCCCGTCTTCATACCAGGACATTGCTTCTCCTTGCGGTATATTCCCTTTAAGGAAGACTCTCTCCATTATACCAAAGGAATTGAAGAAACGATAAAATATTTCCTGCCCTCTTCTTTTTACCTTAATCGAAACAGGGACTCCTTCAGTAGAAAAACCGATACTTTGAAGTTCATCATCTTTATCCACTAATAATGAATCCTTATTTAAATAAACCAACCAAGAATTTCCTTCTTTCGAATCTGTAAAATCAGTTTTTGCAAATAAAGAGCCGTTCTCATAATAAAACTTCCATATACCATCCTTCCGATTTTCGGAAAACTTTCCTTCTAATCGCTTTTTACCATTGGGATAGTAATGTTCTTCATAAGTCTTTACCGATTTGCCTCCATTATTTTTTACATACTCAACTATAAACGGTTTTCCGTCATCATATTTTGCTACAATCTTTTTATCTCCTTTCGAACAGGATATAAAAAATATCAGCAAGAAACAAACACAAAATATTTTACTTAATTTAACCATAGAAATCATTTCAAAAGTTAATATATATATCATCCGAAAATTCAAGATTGCAAAGATAGTAAAACTTTTTATTATAACTTCTCCTTGTCCGGAAAATATAAACGTCCCTGATAGGTTTTCATAGAAATCATTTTTTGCTCTATTTTTTGAACTATCTGTTCATTGCGAATACTTCCCCAACTCTGTCCTATATTGTATCGAGGAGGAACTTCCGATGCAAATCTTTCAATGATAATGTCAGGATTTAACCGTTCAAGAAAACTGATAATAAACTCTACATATTCATCAAAAGAAAAAAATTTGTAGTTTTCTTTATTATAAAGATAATCTTCATTCATCGGTGTATTATCAAGAATCTGCAATTGATGAAACTTTAGATTATCAATAGGGAGCGATGATAAAATATCAGCTTCTGCCAACATATCTTTTCTGCTCTCACATGGGAACCCGAATATCAAATGCCCTCCTGTTTCCAATCCTCTTTTGTGAGTCTCTTCTATCGCTTTAACGGTTTTGGCAAAAGTATGACCACGATTAATCCATTTTAAAGTTGCATCATAACAAGATTCTATCCCGTATTCTACAACTATGTGATACTTCTCATTAAGTTCAGCCAGATAATCCAACTTCTCATCATCTACACAATCAGGACGTGTCCCGATAACTAAACCTACAATTTTAGGATGTGCTAATGCCTCTTCGTATCTTGCTTTCAATACATCCAAGGATGCATACGTATTTGAATAGGGCTGAAAGTAGGCAAGATATTTATCAACATTCTTATATCTCCAGGAATGAAATTTTATTCCTTCTTCGATTTGTACGGTAATACTTTCATATCTTCGACAATAGGATGGATTAAATGCATCATTGGAACAGAAAGTACAACCTTGCTTTGATAATTTTCCGTCTCTGTTCGGACAAGTAAAGCCTGCATCTATGGACAATTTTTGTATGCGTTCGGAAAAAACTTTACGCATATAATTGGAATATGCATTAAATGGTCTGTTATGTCCCCAGGTGTATAATATATCAGCCATTTCGTTTGCTGCTGTAACGCAATAATGAGACGATGTGAATAGTTTTCAGGTCTATGCCGTGTTTATCAATATAATTTTGCAACCGAAGCAGACACGAACAGTCTGTAGACGTAATATATTCCGCTCCCGAACTCAAGGCATATTCTATTTTTCTTTTTGCTAACTCATCACTCACAGGCTTATTGTACATTTCAAGCATACTACCTGCTCCGCAGCAAAAATTATTGCCTTTATCATTGACAAGAGTCAATCCTTTAACTTTTTGAAGAATCAGACGCGTCTCCTCTTCTACATTATATTCATTAAGAGAGCGACAATTATTATGAAGAAAAACCTTAAAAGGAAATTCCGCTCCTAAATCGCAATCAGGACGAACACAATGTATGAACTCGGTAATGTCCATTATTCGTTCGGATAAAGATTTATGAGAATTATGATTAGAGGTATTATGAAAAAGAACTACACTTTTAGTTTTTATATAACCTACACACGAAGTTGAACACCCAACAACTGTATTTGTACCTTTGAAATCATTTATAAATTTCTCACTAACCTCTTTTGCTTCTTCCCAATTACCATTATCATAAAGAACACGTCCGCAACATGTTTGATTTTCATTATATATTGCCGTGAATCCCAAACTTTCCACCAATTCTATCAAATCAAATCCTACATCAGGAGAGAACTGATCAACACTGCAAGGAATAAATATATCAACCTCTTTTTTCATCTCAATACTTCCGCTACTTTTTCCCTGAGAATGCATTCTTTTTAATGTTTAAACAGGGATTTATTCCGCAAAATTAGTATAATTTTTTAGAAATTATGTAATTTTGCACCCTAAA
>JAFUYA010000045.1 GCA_017477025.1 Bacteroidales bacterium
GAGAATGAAAAAGAAAAAGACAAAGAAAAAGAAAAAATAAAATATGATAATGAAAACAAAACAAATTCTGATGATTTATTAAATTATTATAATGATATTTCCGAAACAATGGATAATTCTACGTATATTGATATAAAAAATAAAAAAATATATATCTCAAAAGAAGAAGCGAAAAACGGAGTATCTAAAAATTTAATATTTAACTATTTAGACCTTTACTACTGCAATGAATGTGGCGGTACAGGGAAAATAATTGAAACAAAAGCGAAGGATTGTCCTACTTGTAATGGAACTGGAAAAGTTCAAATTACAAATAATACAATACTTGGTCGTTTTACTAGCTCAGAAGTTTGCCCTGATTGTATAAAATCTGGTAGCATAACTGAAAAGCCTTGTGAAAAATGTAAGGATATAAAGGAAAAAGAGTTAAATATTGATATCCCTGCGGGTGTAAAAAATGGACAAGTTCTAAAATTAAAAGAAGAAGGTGGTAGATATGCTAATGGAACTTATGGCGATGTATTTGTGACAGTAATGATAGAAGATAAATCTTGGGTAATAACACTCTTGTTATGTGCCATTTTAGGTTGGTTTGGAGCTCATAGTTTTTATAATCGTAGAATTGGCATTGGAATTCTACAACTACTTACTCTTGGTGGATTAGGTATTTGGTTACTTGTTGATTTCATAAAGATATTAACTAATACATATACAGATGCAAAAGGGTATCGACTTAGTAAAAAACTAAATAAAACAACGGTGGGTATATTTTGCTTTATCTGTCTGTTATGTTTGGGTGGTTCTGGTTATAAATTTTATACAGAACAATATACAGCTGCTTGGATAATATGGATATTAAGTATTATCGCCATTTTTGTCCCTCCTTTATTTGCAGTAACTATTCTATGGGTTCTTATAGATTTTATAAATATTTTAAGAGGCGAATTTACAGATGGACGTGGAAATTTAATAAAATAAGAAGAGGATGTAAAAATGAAATCTTTAAAAATATTGTTACTTTTAGTCATACTGTCGCTACCATTGGTTGGATTATGTTCAACAACAAATCACTATGATAAATATGGACAAAAAACAGACTCATATAAAACGAATGGAAATACAACAACTCACTATGATAACCGTGGAAATAAAACAGGTTCTCACAAAACAAATTCCGATGGTGTTACAACAACTTACGACCAATATGGACATAAAACTGGCAGTTATAAGTCAAATGGTCAAACAACAATCCAATATGATAAATATGGCTCCAAAGTTGGAACTTATAAAGCTAATTCAAACGGAGTTATAACAACCTATGATAAATATGGACATAAAACAGGAACTTTAAAAAAGGATCCCTCTGGAAGAGTTGTCGAATACGATAAATATGGCAGAAAAGTCGGTAGTTTTAGATAATTGTTAAAAAGTATTGCAAATTTTTATAACCAGAAAATTCAATTATAAAGCTTAAATCGAAGGATTTGGAAGCAAAATTTTGACAAATGCTGTATGCTCTTAATCTAAGCATGTCATATTCTAAAAAGAATGGTAAATGCTAAGAATTTAAGAGCATTTTTTTAGGTATTAATTGATATTAAAAAATAAAAATAGAAAAGGAAAGGTATGTATTTAACAGAAGAAGAATTTAAAGTATTAAGCGGTAAAAAAATCGGATTATCGAACCACGAAATAAGCAAAAATATGAAAATATCAGTAACTGCCGTAAAAGTAGCATATCACAACTTGCTTTCTAAATACGAGGCCAAAGATATTATGGAACTGAACAGAAAAGCAAACCTGAAAAATATTGAAGTCGCTGAAAATCTGCCATATTACGATTATGAAAAAATTGAAGGTCATAAAAGATTAGTCAAAAAAATAAAAATTACAAAAGAAGAAGTTTTGGCATTAGCAAATTTTTTTAAAAATACCCAAGAAAATGAATTTGAACTAATAAGCTACTCTCACAGCTTTTGTAAATCAGTGTATGTTAAAAACCCAAAAACACAAGATATAACAGAAATTCATTCAGAAATAACAGATTAGGAGTAATTTATGAAATTTAAAAATGTTTCAATAGTATCAACATCAAATGGATTAATAAGTATATTCTGTGACCACGAAGGTCGTGGAACAAAACTTTATCACGAATATTTCTTTTTAAATAAAAAACATAAACTTGTTGCACACTTTGAAAGTACAGAAGCTTTGCATGTTGAACAATTAAGTAAAGAAGTTGAAGATATCTTTCATCTTAGTGTAACAACTTGGGATAAGAACAAAAGCAAAGAAAAGAATATTATTATCAAAGTTAATCCTGATCTTACCTATGAAGTTTTACACAATATTGAAAATTATGAAAGTGGTATTGAAGATGGTGCTTTTGCAATCAAAAAGAATGGTCTTTGGGGTTTTATGGATGCATACGGTAATGAATTTATAAAACCTCAATATGAAAATTATGCCTCATTCTCTAATGGACTTGCCGGAGTATATAAAGATGGCAAATGGGGTTTTATTAATAAGCAAAATGAGTTGATTATACCTTATAAATATGAATTTCCGGAAAACGGCAGCTGTTTCTTTGTTGAGTATGAAAATAAACTGTATGTTTCAGTTATGAAAAATGGTAAGTGGGGTGTAATTGACAATAATGATAATTTAATTATTCCGTTTATATATGATGATTTGGGCTATGCAAATAAAATTATTTATGCCAAAAAAGATGATAAATACGGCTTTATAGATTTAAAAAACAATGTTGTTGTTCCGTTTGAATATGACAATTATGAGGAAGATTTTCAAAATTTTTGTGAATTAACGGACTATCATTTGATCGCCAAAGATGACTTAGTTGGGCTAATAGATAATACTGCCAAATTTGTTATTCCGATAGAATACAAAAGTTTGGTAGTAAGTAATGATAAAACCATTGTTGCAAAAAAGCAGAATGATAAGTACATACTGATAGATTTTAAAAATAAACAACTTTCTGACGAATTTGATTACATAAATGCTTTTCCTAACGAGGGATTTTATGTAGTATTGAACTTCGTTAATAAGCGAAAAATGAAAGGGTATATAAATGAAACAGGTGAACTTGTAATACCTTTAAAATATTGGCTTACACGAGATTTTGAAGGTGGCATTGCAGTTGCAGAAACTCACGATTTTAAAGCAGAAGTCCTAAATAAAAAAGGCGAAGTTTTATATAGCGGTGATCACGGGGATATATTTAACATTGGTTATGGCTGTATTTTAGCAGAAAACAATAATGGTGGATATGAAATTATACGATTAACATAAATATAGGTCTTAAAATTTAGAATTTTATTGGCTTGCTATGCCCCAAGACTCCCAATAATCAAAGTTTTCTATTTCAAATCCAAGAGGTGGACCAAAGCTTTTGCCTTTTAAATTTTCAGACAACTCATTATTAAAATTGGCATTTTTCCTTTGATTAATTAAATTTATTAAATTCATGAATAAGTCATCAACATTATTGTCAATATTATTCTGCTTTGACTCTTTCAATACTAAATTATTTTGTATTTCTTCCAAGTTGTTGCTTTTGGTTAATTCTTCATTGTTATTATTTGAATCTTTAGATGTGCTGTCAGGAAAAATAGTAGGACAATTTTTTATGTTTTCATTAAAATATGCTATTTCTTTTTTATATCGGTAACTTTTTCTTACCTGTTCAATATAAAAGTCTGCATTAACAGAACTACAACAACCGACAGGCTGTATTGCATCTACCGCACAAACCATTTTTATATTCCTCTCAAATCTAGCGTAAAATCTTCTTCTTTAATTATTACTCAGTTATGTGATTTTTAATCCTTTATTTATAGTAAATATGCATTATAAAAAATGTTTTAAAATAATTTGGCTAAATTTCTATACCTGACATACAAAACTACAAATTGCATAACAAAATATTTTAAAAGAATATTTGAACATTAAATGCAAATTTTTAAGAAAGCAATATATTTTTATTATGATAATATTTGCTTAACAATAATATTTCTCGAAAATAATAAATCAAAATCTACCAATAAAAATGTTCACAGAAATTTAGTTTATGATATTAAAATAAGAGGAATATTGATGAAATATTTTGGAAATACATGTAAGATAAGAGTTACAGCTATAAAAAGGGTAAAATCCGAAAAATTTGTAACAATAAAACAAGGTGACTACGCAGAGAGAAAAAACAGAGAGGGGTAGGTAAAGAGAAGATATAGATATATTTACATATCTGTAGGTAATAATAAAAAGGTATATTATATATGTATATACCTTTTTACTTAACTATTCTTTTCTATTATAGATATATTATGTTCATTTGTTGCCACACATTTTCTTTTATCACCTGCTATGTTCTTTTAGTTTAATACATAATTTTCGAATTTTACCCTCTTTAGAACAGAAATGCTTGTATAATTGAAAGTTAAAAATTTATATATTCAATTATTTTTTATTTTTTATATTTTTTTTATTTTTAAATATTTTATGAGCTAATTTCCCTTGCTCCTTATTAGAAGTTTCCTTTAACTTTTTATCTGGATGTGTATAAATTCTATATTGCCCACTTTCATTTTGAACTTTTCTATACCCCTTATCTATAAGTTTAGTTTTAAGCTCATCAAGTTTTTTATGAAGAGTAAGCTTATAAATACTATTTATTTGTTCAAGGTTAAAAGCAGTCTTATTTATAACTCTATTTTTATTTAAAACTATATTTACATTAAAATACGTTGCTTTTTCATCTATTAATTTATCTCCAATATCTTCTTTTCTTATATCTCCAAAAAAATATTCAATTAACAAATTCCAAAATTCATTATCTAAATCACTATCAAAAATACAATTTATTAAATCAATATATTCTTTATAATTATTTTTTGGATTATTCATATATTTTAGCCTTTCAATAGCTTTATCAGATAATCCAATATCCCTATAGTCTTCAACATTTTGATATTCAAAGTTAT
This sequence comes from Bacteroidales bacterium, assembly GCA_017477025.1. Taxonomy (GTDB): domain Bacteria; phylum Bacteroidota; class Bacteroidia; order Bacteroidales; family P3; genus Scybalousia_A. The sequence goes on from JAFUYA010000045.1 coordinate 5,001, forward strand.
TTGATTCTCCAAATAAAAATTCATAAGGTACATTGAAATATTTATGATACAGCTCAAAGTCGAGTCTTGTTGGCTCTCCTTTTCCGTTTTCTAATCGTTGAATTTTAGAATGATTATAATCTTGTCCATCAACAAAGCATTCTTTAATCTGTAGTAATTCTTTGGCGAGTTCTCTTAAAGTTAAACTTTTTCCTTTCTTTCCTTTTCCTTCAGTTTTTTCTTCTCTTAAATACTTAAATCTTTCTGCAATCGTTGATAAATTATTTCCTAAAACCTTTTTAGACATAAATTTCTCCTTTCTGTTTCAAAAATAATACATTACTAAAAAATTCTGAAAAATATTAATTTTGTCATTTTTTTAAATTTTCGCAAAATAAATTGTATAATATATGATACAAGATTATTTTTGTTTCAATTATAAAACAAAAAGTATTAATGTCAAGATTAGAAAGGAGATTTTATGACAGAAAATTTAAAAATTCCATTAATGAAAACAATTAACGTTGCAGCACAAATGACAGGACTTGCAAAGTATCAAGTAAGGAAGCTTGTTTTGAATAACAAAATAAAGTATGTAACTTCGGGTAAAAAATTCTTAGTTAACATGAATAGTTTAATAAATTACTTAAACGAAGGTGATGTTAGTACAACTGAAAGGAGTGATGAAAATGACAGAATTAAAAAACTTTAAATACATGAAACCCTATGGTTTAGATGCAAATTTTGGTGATGAAATATCCTTAGAGGAAGCAGAAAATAATAGCTTCTTATTTGACGATTGGGCAAATAGTGGAATTAATAAAACAACGATTTGTCGATATATTCAAGGAGGCTACTTAGAAGATAAGGGAGAAAGTTGGAAGTTAAACTACCCAGATCTAACTTCTAACCAAATTACAGATTACTATGAAATCAGATTAAAAAATCCTAAAGAAGGTCAAGGTAAATACATAAAGCCTAAGGGGCAACATTCAAGACTATTTAGACCAATTGACCTTGATCCTGAAATAATATTTAATAAAACACCAATAATAATTACAGAGGGCTCAAAAAAAGCAATTAAAGCAGTTCAAGAAGGTTTTAATTGTTTATCTTTAAGCGGAGTATATAATTGGAAACAAAAACCACAAAAAAGCGATACTCAAGACAATGAATGGTTAGATTATTTTTCAGACATAATTCCAGATTTTAAAAATGGTATTTTTGAAAAAAGAATTATAACACTGGCTTATGATTCTGATATGTGGCATAACCCAAAAGTAAAAACAGCATTATATCAATTGGCAGCATATCTAATAAGTGAACAAAATGTAGTTGTAAAAATTCTTAAAATGCCTGATGGGGATGCTAAAGGTATTGATGATTTTTTATTAAAATATGGAAAAGAAAAATTTGAAGAACTTGTTAATAATGCATCAGTAGTAAGTCTTAAAGATATTCAATCTGAACTTGCTGATAAAAAGCAGTTGGCAAAATTTCCAATTTCAATTTTTCCAAAAGATATTCAAAAGTTAATTATAAATATTCATAAAAGATATGACGCCCCAATAGAGTACATTGCTTGTGTATTTTTATGCAATATAAGTATTATTATTTGTGGTCATTATTCAATTAATGTAAAAGCTGATAGTAACTGGATAGAATTTCCAATTTTATGGTTAATTTTAATCGGAAATCCTTCACAGAAAAAAACGCCTTGTCTAAAATTTGGTAAAGATATTTTAGATAAATTTGATCTCTATTTAAATGAATTATATAGTAGAGAGTATTTAGAATATAAGTATGCTATGGAAAACTACAAACGGAAAATAGAAGACAGGAAGAAAAAATCTAAGGACGATTGTGATATAAAAGAAATTCCTCAAGCCCCTGAAGAAGTACATAGAGCAAGGCTCACTACTCAAAACATAACAACAGAATCATTATATGATATTATCAAAGCAAACAATACGTATTCATTAGGTGTTGCAATATATATTGATGAACTATTGTTTTTATTAAATAGTTTTAATCAATATAAAAAAGGTGGTAATGACAAACAGTATTTTCTTCAATCATGGAGCAAGTTAAAACAAAACATAGTTCGTAAAAGTCATAAAATAGATTATACTGTCGATGTTGGACATAATATTGTTGGAGGAATACAGCCAAAGGTATTATATCAAACCTTACTAAAAGATGGCATAGAATCTACAGATGGAATGATTGAACGCTGGCTATACTGTTGTAGTGATTATTTAGAAAAAGGATTTTTATTTTCTAATTATGAACATTGTGACTTAAAAGAAACTAATATTTTCCAAAAACTTTGTGAAGAAATTTTTTACGATATCTTTTCCGATTATACCGTAGTTAAGGAATACTATTTATCAGAAGATGCTCAAAAAATTTTTATTGATTATTATAATAAAATAATTGAGAAAAAGAAATCAAGCAAAGTAAATGATTTGGTTAAATCTTATTTGCAAAAACAAACCAATTATGTTGCAAGATTTTCTCTAATAATTCACATGTTTTATGACTATAAAAACCCTATAATTTCAGCTGACATAGTGCGTAAAGCCATTAATGTTAGTTATTATTTTATAAATTGTTTTTTGAATATTATAAATAACAAAGTTGATGCAAATCCTCTTGAAGATTTGGCAATTAGTTATTTAAAAACTAAAAACATAAAAGATATTTCTCCAACAAAATTATTTAAAACAAATGAAAATAAGTATAAATCAACTGATAGGGCAAAACGAGTACTTGAAAATCTTGCACAAAAAGGTTATGGACGAATTATAAAGGCAAGTAATGGTGTAAAATTCGTATTTTATGGCTGTTAGAAATTTTATTAGGAAGTAATTAGATCAAACGCTATTACTTCCTGAATATTTCTTTAATTTTCAAGAAAATAAGAGCATATTTTTATAAATAAAGTGATATTTGATAATAAAAAGGTAAAATAACTATGGCATATTCAGAAAAAATTTCAGATACAACATACAGATTAGTAGTTTGTAACGGATATGATAATAATGGTAAAAAGTTACGCAAACGAAAAACAGTAAGATTTAGCGATAAATTAACACCAAAACAGCTACAGAAAGAACTTAATAGACAGTTAGTTCTTTTTGAACAGGAAGTCAAAAGCGGAATATATCTAGATGGCGAAAAAATAACGTTTGCAGAATTTACAAAAAAATGGTTCAAGGATTATGCAGAAATTAATCTTACACCAACAACAATTGTTGCTTATGGACAAAAACTAGATGATAGAATTCTTCCAGCATTGGGGCATATAAAAATGGGTAAATTACAACCTACACATTTACTACAGTTCTATCAAAATTTGCACGATCCTGATTTAAGATTGGATAACAAGTATATTCCAAATAAAAATCTTGCAGAAAAACTAAAACCATATACTCCTTTACAAATAAGTAATGACACTAACATATCTCTAAAATCTTGCAGAAGATTAAAAAGAGGAATGCCAACTGATTACAATATTGCCAAACAATTATGCAAAACATACAAAATATCTTTAAAAAGTATGTTTACTTGCTCAAAATCGAAAACATTATCAGAAAGAACTATACGTAATCACATGGGCGTAATTCGTTCAATATTATCAACTGCTGTAAAATGGAATGTTATAAAAGATAACCCTATGCAAAGAATTGATATGAAAAAATATCAAAAACCTAAGGCAAAATATTATGATGATAAACAGGTTTCAGATATGTTAAACGCATTAAACAATGAACCTCTAATATTGGTCGTAATGGTATATCTTGCAATTGATATAGGCTTGAGACGAAGTGAATTAACAGGTCTAACCTGGGAAGATGTAAACTTTAAAACTTCTCAAATAAGCATAAATAAACAAAGACATTATGTTGTCGGTTATGGCACAATTAAAGATAAAACAAAAACCGAGGCTGGAGTCAGGATTGTAACTGTATCTAATAAAGTTATGCAACTTCTAAAACAATATAAAAACCAACAAATACAACAGAGGTTGAAACTTGGCAGTGCTTGGCATAATGAGCCTTATATATTTGTTCTTGATGATGGAAAAGCTATAAGTACAAATTTACCTTACAAATGGTTTATTAATTTCTTAAAAAGACATAACTTGCCAAAGATAACATTTCATCAACTCAGACATACAAATGCAAGTTTGTTGATTTCTGAGGGTGAAGATATTGTAACCGTGAGTGGTCGCTTGGGACACGCAGATAAAAATATAACTTTAAATACCTATTCACATTTGATAAAAAGCAGAGAGGCACAAGTTGCTAATAAAATGGATGAATTTTATGCAAAAATGAATGTGGGTTAGATTTAATATATTTATATATAAAGCATTGATATTACTGGATTTTAGTCATACTGCACTTGACAAATTCAACTAAATCGGTTAAACTATAATTAGCCATTCGGTAATGGCTACGGAAGGTCACTGAATTTATTTCAGCAGAAGCCGTAGAGGGACTGCCGAGTGGTTTTTTGTTTGTTTGAACTTCAGAGTATAAATCATAAATAGCAAATTCATCTATGAGTATTTCTTTAAAATCTTTTCTTTCTTTTACTGTTATCATTACAAGAAAAACAAATCCACCTATTTTAAGTGGTAAAGCAAATCTGTGAATTATTTGAGTTTTGTATATCAAGGGTTTCTTTAATTCAGAGTGTTTTAATATTGGTATTGCCAAAAAGAATATTGTATCAACATTTGAAATAATTTCTTTTTTCAAATAACCATATTTACCCTCTTTATCTTTGGTAAATACTGTTGAAATAATTTTACCAAGGTGCTTTTTAGATAAACCTGCAACTATTTTTGATTTATTATTTTGCAAGTATAGTTTGTCCTCACCTTTAAATACTGCATTTCTAATGTCTAATTTTGTTATATCTTTTGTCTTTTTACCCTCAAATTTTAAAGTTTTAATATCTAAAATATCAACAGTGCTTATATCAGAATTATCATAAAATATGGCATCAACAATTTTGCCGTCAGCTCTTTTTAATTTCATTGTTTGATTTATAACGTCTGCCATGCCTGTATTATAGCATAGGTGTGGTACTTCGTGCAAAATAATAATCAAATATTTTTCAAGTTTTAGGGGACTATTAGGGGACTAACGCTACAAATAGACCCTAAAAATTACTAAAAGATATTAAAAGTTAAATTGTCTAAAATTAAACAATATCATAGATTACGGAGAATTATTAAAAGATACAAAAACAAGTTTTTTGTATTCGAGCCTCGTCTCCCGCTCCATAAAGAGTCGATAGGTTTTATACCTGTCGGCTCTTTATAGTAAGGAAGATAGTGGATTGAACGAGTTTTATGCGAGTTGCGGATTTTTTGCAGAGAGCGAAGAAATATGTTTATCTGTTCAAAAAGCAAAATATTATGACGATAAGCAGGTTTCCGAAATGTTAAACGCACTAAACAATGAACCACTAATCTTAGTTGTAATGGTATATCTTGCTATTGATACTGGTTTAAGACGAAGTGAATTAACAGGCTTAACTTGGGATGATGTAAACTTTGAAACCTCACAAATCTGTATAAATAAGCAAAGGCATTACGTTTTTGGTTATGGCACAATTAAAGATAAAACAAAAACTGAAGCTGGAGTTAGAGTTGTAACAGTATCAAATAGAGTTATGCAACTACTTAAACAATTTAAGAATCAACAAATTCAGCAAAGATTAAAACTTGGCAGTGCTTGGCATAATGAGCATTATGTATTTGTTCTTGATGATAGCAAAGCTATAAGTACAAATTTACCATATAAATGGTTTGTTAATTTCTTAAAAAAAACATAATTTGCCTAAAATAACATTTCACCAACTAAGACATACCAATGCAAGTTTGTTAATTTCTGATGGTGAAGACATAGTAACTGTTAGTGGCAGATTAGAACACGCAGACAAAAATATAACCTTAAATACTTACTCATACCTGATTAAAAGTAGAGAAGCAAAAGTTGCTAATAAAATGGATGAAATTTATGCAAAAATAAATGTATGTTAAAATTCAATATTTAAATATAAGCCCTGATATTACTGAATTTTAGTCATACTGCACTTGACAAATTCAACCAAATCAGTTAAACTATAAATAGCCATTTGGTATTGGCTACGGAAGGTTCTATTGGAAACCGTAGAGGAACTGCCAAGTGGTTTTTTGTTTTCTGAATATAAATCATATACAGTAAACTCATCAATAGACATATCTTTAAAGTCAGTTCTTTCTTTAACTGTTATTATTACAAAGAATATTGTTTCACTATTTTTAAAGGTAATGCAACTTGTGTATATATAGTAACCATGAATACCTCTCTGTATATTTGTTGTAAATTATCAGAGGGATTGAGAAAAGTACCCCCGGAAGTTTGAGAGAATTCTCAAACTTTTTACATTTTGAAGGAAATATTTCAAAACTAACGGATAAAAACTCCAAAACTCTCAGATAATTCCCTCTCAACGCTACTTATATGTTTTTGATAAGTTATGTATTAATCTATGTTTTATTTTAGAATTAAGAATATATTTTATTTCAAATATTCTTTATAAAAACTTTCAATTTTATCAAATGGAATTGCGTTTTTATCTCCACCATCATATAAATCAACGTGGTTTGCACCTTTTACTATAAATAATTCCTTGTTATTGCCCTTTAACTTCTTAAAAGCATCTTCGCCCATATACCTGCTGTGTGCATTTTCACCATGTATTATTAAAACTGCACTTCTGATTTCAGGTGCGTATTGTAAAATAGGCATATTAATTAAAGAAAGTGATGATGTCATATTCCATTTGCCGTTTGAATTGATTGAACGAGAATGAAACCCTCTTTTAGTCTTATAATAATCCCAATAATCTTTAATAAATTGTGGTTCTTTGCCTGTTAGTTTTTCCGGTAGTCCATCAGCACCTTTAAAATTACCATTCTTATAATCTTGCGTTCTTTGTTTATTTAGAGCAATCTTGTTTTCATATCTTTGTTGTTCATCAACAGAATCATTGTAGCCTTTAGCTGAAACTCTTGTCATATCATACATTGTAGAAGCAACGGTTGCTTTAATTCTTGTATCCATAGCGGCTGCATTTATGCAAAACCGCCAAAGCCACATATCCCAAGAATACCTATTTTATCGGGATTTACAATATCCAAATTAGAAAGATAATCAAC
>JAFUYA010000046.1 GCA_017477025.1 Bacteroidales bacterium
AAATCAGTTAATTCAATGGATATATGAAATCAACTTTGCCAATGCAGAAGTCCCTGTTTTTGAATTATACGAGCCTGAAGATGTTGATTTGACTTTGGCTCAAAGAGATAAAATCCTCTCTGACACAGGAGTTAAATTTACCAAAGAGTATTTCATTAAAAATTATGGTCTTGAGGAAGAGGATTTCGATATTAGAGAAGATATTATCCCGATGAATCCGAACTTTAAAGAGTTTAAGGAAGAAGAGGAAAAACTCGTCCCCGGACAGGCTCAAATTGAAAATTTATTTAAATTCATAACTGAAGGTGAATTGAATAAACAGGCTCAAAGTATGCTTTTACCTTTAATAAAACTCTTTGAATCGTGCGAAAGTTACGAGGAAGCATTTGAATTGCTGACAGATAAAAACCTGCAAAGTAAAAAATTTGAAGAAACGATACAAAAGGCTTTATTCCTGTGCGAATTACAGGGTAGAGCAGATGGTCTTGATGAGGAATAATATGGCATCCATTTCACCCGAAGAGTATGCGATGAAACGCAACTTCTTAAAACAACGGCAAAGTCTGCCGCTACATTTAAAAATTGAACTGTCAAAGAATAGAATAAAACAGTTTTATGACTATTTTGACGGAAAAGTTCATGTGTCTTTCTCCGGCGGAAAGGATTCAACAGTTCTGTTGCATCTTGTCCGTTCTCTTTATCCTGAAGTTCCTGCGGTTTTTGTGGACACAGGACTTGAATACCCTGAAGTCAGACAGTTTGTAAAACAAACCGAAAATACGATTACGATTCGACCTAAAATTACATTTAAACAAGTCTTGGAACAATATGGCTATCCTGTTATCAGCAAAGAGGTTGCAAAGGTTATTGAAGAAAGCCGTAGGAATCCTGATGGATATACAAAAAAGAAATTTGATCCAAATAGCGATTATGTTAAAAGATATGGCTCTCATTATTGTATGGCAAAGTGGCAATTTTTAAGAGATAGCGACATTCCTATATCTTCAAAGTGCTGTCAGGTTATGAAAAAGACTCCTGCAAAGAAGTTTGAGAAAGAGTCAGGACTTAAACCTTTTATCGCAACAATGGCGGCAGAGAGTAATTTACGAAAGACAGAATATCTTAAAAAAGGATGCAATTCTTTTAATTCCGATCGTCCTGCTTCCACACCGCTCGGTTTTTGGACTGAGCAGGATATTTATAGGTATATAAAAGAGTTTGATGTTCCATACTGCTCTGTTTATGGTGATATCCTGCAAGATAAAAAAGGAAAGTATTACACAACAAAAGTTGATCGTACTGGGTGTATGTTCTGCATGTTTGGTGTTCAAACCGAAAAATCACCGAATAAATTTGAAAAAATGAGAGAAACACATCCAAAATTGCACGATTATTGCATCAACCAATTAGGATGCGGCAGAGTTTTAGACTTCTTGGGAGTAAAATACTGATGATTCAATTAAAATCGTTATTCAAACTTGCTCCTGCGATGGCTATAAAATATTTCAGAAAAAAGAACAATAAGTTCTCTTGGGATTGGTACGAGCTTTGGCAAGATGCACATAAAAAATCATTCACAGTCGCAAAAGTAATGCGTGAGGATATCTTAAAAGACATCCGCTCTGCTCTTGAAAAAGCATTAACAGAGGGAAAAACTTTCAGAGAATTTTCAAAAGAACTCAAACCGACACTACAAAAGAAATGTTGGTGGGGTGAGCAGATTATTGTTGATTCAGAAGGTGTCGCAGAAAAAGTTCAGCTCGGCTCAATGTACCGCCTGAAAACGATTTATTCCGTCAATATGCAAACGGCATATCAAACAGGAAGATATAAGACACAGTATGAAAATGTAGATAATCGACCGTATTGGGAATATGTGGCGGTGATGGATGCCTCAACAAGACCTGAACACGCAATGCTCAACGGTCTTGTTTATCGATATGATGATCCGTTTTGGAAGAGCTTTTACCCACCGAATGGTTGGAGGTGCAGATGCCGAGTGGTCGCATTATCTGATTATAATGTGCAAAAGAAAAAGCGAACGGTTGGATCATCAGTTGGCACATTATCGGAAGAATTGGCACTCGTTTCTAAAAAATCGGGGGAATATAAACCCGTCACAGTTTATACAGATCCTCTGACGGGTAAAAGAGTCGCACCTGATGTCGGGTGGTCGCATAATCCTGCAAGCGGTCTTATTGAACAGGAATAAAACGGGAGTTGAACAGTAATAAAAAGGAGTTTGAATTATGACTATTGATAAAAAATGTTTGATAAATTGGGTTGGCGGTAAAAGATTATTGAGAAAAACCATTGCTAAACTAATACCTGAAGATATTAAATCCTACATCGAGCCGTTTGGCGGAGGCGGTTGGGTGTTGTTTTATAAAGACAAGTGGGCAGATTTGGAAGTTTACAACGATCTTGATGGCAGACTTGTAAATCTGTTTCGCATTGTCAAATACCATCCGAATGCTTTTATTGAAGAATGGAGCAATTTACTTGGCTCTCGTGAAATGTTCCTCCAATTCTTGAACGGCACATTCATCACCGATATTCAAAAAGCTGTTCAATTTTACTTTTTAATCACACGTTCATTCGGTGGTCGTGGTGATACTTTTGGAACTGTAAAAAAGACATCAGGCGGTGCTTGTAAATCCCTGCACAATGTTCCCAAAAAAATCAAGGCTATCCATGAGCGTTTGGATACCGTAATGATTGAAGGTCGTGATTTTGAAAAACTTATAAATCAATATGACCACGAAGATGCGTTCTTTTACTGTGATCCTCCATACTCAAAAGGTTGCGGTTATGAAGTAACCTCAACAAAAGACTTCGATCACGAACGTTTAAGAGAGGTTTTAGGAGCGGTCAAAGGTCGTTTTCTATTGTCCTATGATGATTCACCTAAAATCAGAGAATTATACAAAGACTTTGAAATAATTGCGGTTGAAAGATTAAACGGAATCAACAACAGAGAGGGTGTTGAAAACCGAAACAAAATGTTTAAGGAACTTTTAATCGCTAATTATCCGATAAAGGAACTTTATGAGCGAGAAGCCGATTGAAATTGAATTTGATAATAAAGAAGTTCACGATAAACTTCTCGATCTTGCAAAAAGAACGCAAAACCTGCGACCACTTATGAAAAACATCGCAGGAATTTTTGCTTATTCAACTGAAGAAAATTTTAAAGAAGAGGGAAGACCTGATAAATGGGTGGACTTGGCAGAATCAACTAAAAAACAAAGAACTAAACAACGAAAGTGGCCGGGACAGATTTTACAAGTTGAAGGCAAACTTGCCGCATCAATCAATACTTATTACGACAATGATTCTGCGGTTATTGGATCAAATTTAGAGTATGCGGCAATTCATCAACTCGGAGGTCAAGCCGGCAGAAACAAATCCGTTGAAATCCCTGCAAGACCTTATTTATTCCTGACAGATAATGACTATGACGAGATAAATCACGAAATACAAAACTATTTAAAACAAGAATAATTTTCTATTTTTACTATCGTTCTATTTTGAACGGTGTATCTGCCTGAAAATTAAAGAGTACAGGCAATAAATAGAAAGGAGTAAAAATATGACTACAGTAGAGCCTATCAGAAACAAAAAAGATGTCGAAAAGGTCGAACGATATCTCCAAAAACAAAGTGCAAGAGACCATTTGATTTTTGTATTCGGAACAAACAGCGGTCTTCGTATTTCTGATATTGTCGCACTCAATGTTGGCGATGTCAGGAATAAAAACTATGTTCAAATAGTGGAAAAGAAAACGGGCAAAACAAAACGTTTCCCTCTTAATGAAAAATTAAAAACATTAATTGCCGATTTTGTCAAAGGTAAAAGGGACAAAGAGCCGTTGTTTAAATCATTATGGGGTAGAAGATATAACAGAATCACTGCATATTATATGATAAGGGAAGCCTGCAAGAATGTCGGACTTGAAGAAAAAATTGGAACGCACTCGATGAGAAAAACATTCGGATATCATCACTATCAGCAATTTAAGGATGTTGCCTTATTACAAAAAATTTTCAATCATTCAAGTCAGCAGATAACTTTGCGTTATATAGGAATAGAGCAAGATCAAATTGACTACTCTTATAACAACTTTGTTTTATAGCCTAAAACACTCTCTAATAAAGGAATTGCATTACATTTTATATGGATTACAAAATATCCATAATGTATATTCTAAAACTCAAAAATCTTAAAATTTGCTACTATGCTTGAATTTTTAGACTTTTAAATTCAACTTTCAAAACTTAATGTAGCAGACAATTTTTTCAAAAACAATCGCCCAAGTGGGTAAATTTTTCGGCACAAAAAAATTGCATTACTAATTGGATAAAAAGTAATCCAACTACACGCAAAAAAAGGAACCGAAATGTATAAGCACAGAGCCACAATGACTGAACGCAGACGAAAAATATTGTTTTTAATTGCGAAAGGTTATAAAAATAGACAAATTGCAAGAAAATTGGGCATATCATTATCAAACACTCAACTTCAAAAGTGGCGTTTGTATTGCTATCTTGGTGATGTCCATAGTGCTATTGATGCCGTTTACGCCGGTTTACAACTTGGTTTGCTACATGAGAGAGATTTATCAGAAGCAATAAGAGAGGAAATTTATGAGTCAGAAAATGAAAAACAGATGCACAGTTCAGCTCCGTCAAGGAAGCAACATAGTAGGAACGTTCAGACCAACGCAAAAATTATTCCATTCCCTGCAAAAAGAGTTAGAGCCCTTTAGGGCGGTATATGATAAAAAATGTGTTATAACCCTGAAACAAGAAAATATATTAATGGGAAATTATAAGGTTAGTGAAAAACAATTTAATAAAGTCATTGAAAGAGTTGAACCATACAGATCCGTTGGTTATATCTGCAAGAAAGTAAAATGTATTGAAACAGGACAGATTTTTGAAAACGCAAGAAAAGCGGCAGAATGGACTTCGTTTATTAAAGAAAATTATTATTGCGATAGTGATTTAATAAAACAATGTTGTCGAGGCAAACAAAAAACATCCTATGGTTATCATTGGGAATTTGTAAAAGAGTAAAATAGAAAGAGGATTAAAATGACAAATGTAATTGAAACAGACAAAGCAATTCTACCTATTGAATCAATTATGACCGCACTAAACATTTCAAAAGAAAAATTATTATCCTATGATGTAAAGCCTGAAATAATAAACGGCAAACCGTATTATTCACTTGATAATTTAGAACAATTAAGAAAAATTATGTAGAGTTTATGGGGGTTGTAATGGAAACACAGGGCGAAAGAATTAAGAAAATCAGACTTCAACTAAACTTGCAACAAGATAAGTTTGGCGAGGGTATTGGAGTTACAAAACAGTGTATATCCAATATTGAACGAGATATAGGTTTTTTATCGGGTGATAAATTAACAAGCCTGCTATTAAATTACAATGTAAATATTAACTATCTTCTCGCTGGCATAGGTGAAATGTTTTGAATTCTTATCAATTAGATGAAGTTAAACTTGAAAACAAAATTCAAGAAGTAGTATTGACAATGAAAGAAAAGGGATTGTTAAATTAAACTGTAAATACAATGATTCTGAGATTAACGGATCAATTTTAGAACAATAGAAAGATTTTCTTTTCTTTTAAAAACTTTGTCGTTTTTTTTGATAATCGTAAGTATCAAATAAAAATTGAGCTAATGTTGTAGCACAATTTATGGCTAAAACAGCATGATGTTTATCAGGCTTATATTGTGGTAAGTGTGCATCACTCATTTTATTTCTCAAATATGACAAGCCACAAACAATGCTATTTAATCCTTGTAAAATTTGTTTTAAAGAATCATTCAAATCCTTATTAGACGGATCTAAATTAAGACAAGACTTTATTTGAGAATATTGCTTTAATAAATCATCTTTTGGATTTATCTTTGGAGGGTTATTTACTTGTTTATCGATATATGAAAATATTGCTTCTATGAACGATTTTGAAGATGTTATTACTCCTTCATAATTTCCTTCTTCTATCCTTTTTCTAATTTCATTAGATTGTTTTATAATAAAATCTTGTGTAAGTTCTCCATTACTCTCAAATGGTATATCAACTTTATTTATAAATTCCTGCTTGCAGTAGATAATACTTTCCAAATATTCAATTAATGGTTCAAATTCTTTTTCTATATACTGTCGTCTTTCAGCATAAGACCTATATTCATTTTTTATGAATTGCCAAAATGCATTTTTAGTCTGTTTGTTTATAAGTTTACTTGACCGAGATTTTAATTCATCATTTGTATTTATATATATTAGTACATTTCCCCTTAACTCTTTGTAATTATAGGAGTCACCGCTTCCTCCAGTAGCAACATCCTCATAAAAATCTTTTAATGATTCTATATTGGAAAGTAAATCTTGTGCATCTGATTTATTCATATTACCTTGTTGCCTCTTGTATAAATTTATTAAACTGATTTGCAGTCTTGAATTCCGCTTTTGTATCTAAAGCCTCAAAGTGTCTTCTTCCACATTCAATATTTATTTTTTCGCTTGCTCTCAATGGCTCATCAAAAAGTTGTGATTCTTTGCCGGATTTAGTTTCAATTACAAAATAAAGTTTATCTTGTCCATCAACCTCAAGCAATATTGCCCAGTCAGGATTATAATTGCCGATCGGAGTTGGAATCTTAAACCAATCAGGTAATTTTAAATAAAGTTTAACATCTTCATTCATTTCAAATCTGCTCGCAAAATCCTCTTCTTTTAATGAATCATAAACTATATGAGTATAAATAGATTTTTGAGTTTCAATTGTATTTTTTAAATAACCTGATAGTTCTTCCATTTCAAACAATTCTTGAGCATAGAATTTATCGTCACCAATTTTTGTATATTTTATTCCATCAACAATAAATTGTTTCATTATTGATTTAATATGCTTTGAAACTTCTGACATATAAAGTTGCGGATTTCTCTTAAAACCATCAAGCGTATTACTCTTTAAAAGAATTTCCGCAATAGTTTTTCTTGTAAGATTAGTTTCATTTTGCAAGTATGAAATAATGTCAGGAAGAATTCTTTCTGTTTCATCAACAGATCTTGTACGGTTTTGAGTTTCGTCTGTTGTAACTCCGCCTTGTGAAATATTAAGCGTTGCTTTTGTTTCGCTGATTACAGATGATCCAACAACAACTTTTTCGCTTATTGTTTTAACACATTCTTCGATTAACTTGTTGGAATCAAAGTCAACATTATATCTCGTTTTCCACTTGATTCTATCCCACAAATCCTTAAATTCGGGTGAAAGTTGAACTTGCTTATTTAACTTAATTTCAACTTTTTCATCTGCATTTTTAATATTAAGCGAGCCACAACATTTTTTTAAAGTTGAATAAATTGCAGGCTTAATTTCTTTGTATTCTTCAGGAATTGCAACAGTTTGTGTTTTTATAGCTGATCTTAATGTATCAGTCACAATACCTTTTTCATCAATATAGCCGTTTGCCCTGCAAACAAGATAAAGCTCGTTTGATTTATCATATCCAAGCGAAGACTCATTACCACTTGCATCTATAACTTGAATGTTTGCAAATGTATGTGGCTCTATTAAACCGAATTTAATTCCTTCTTCTTCCTCGATTTCTGTTTGTAATTTCTTTGCAAATTCGTCATAACTTTCGTTAGCCATAACAGTTAGAGTATTAATTTCAAACCCTTTTAATCTTTCACCGTCTTGATTAACACAAAGCCTTAAACCTCTCCCGATTTCTTGTCTTTTCTTTATTTGTTGTTTCGTTTCATTTAGAGTACATATTTGGAATACATTAGGATTATCCCAACCCTCTTTCAATGCAGAGTGCGAGAAGATGAATTTCAAAGGAGTATCAAGACTTAATAATCTTTCTTTATCTTTCATAATTAAAGAATAGGTGTCATCATCTGCTTGTGTTGTACCGTTTGTATCTTTGATCTTTCCTTTTTTATCTTGTGAAAAATAGCCATTGTGCAATTCTTCAGCAGGGATAGTTAAATCAATGTCATTAAATAAAGTTCTATATTTAGGTCTTTGAGAAATTTCTTTATAAGCTTCTTCAAACCAAATAGCATATTTACCTTTTTGGGCAACGCCTTCTTCATTGTAATAACGATAATTTGCAACTCTATCAATAAAGAATAAGCTCAAAACTTTGATGCCGGAGCGTTTTAGTTTTAGTTCCTTATTTAAATGTTCCTCAATAGTTTTTCTTATTTGTTGTTTTTTAATTAAGTCATCATCAATATCGCCAAAAATTTTGCCAATAGTTAATATTTCTTCTCTGCTTGTAAAATCAACATATTCATTATCTTTTTCACAATAAATATCATTTACAATATAACCGTCATAAACAGCTCTGCCTTTTGATTTTTCAAATAAACTTTCACCTGATTTAACCGTTACTTTTTCTCTTTTTATTTCAGTCCCATGTTTAATATCAATCTCAATGTTTGCGGTTATAGGCATTTTTTTATTATTAACAGATATTAATTTCATATATGCTTTATTATGATAGTCTTTTGATGCAAAACTTGCGACTTCAATTTGTTTAACTAACTGCAAGTCATAAGCATCAACCGCATCAAGTTTATAAATCAAATTGCTTTTACTCCTGAATGTAGCAGAATATCTTAAAATTACTTTCGGATTTAGAGTCTTTATTGCCGCTTTTGCTTTTGGAGTATTATCTACGGATTGTGGTTCATCAATTATTACAAAAGGGTTTGTTTGTTGAATTAAATTTATAGGACAAATCCCGTTCAATTTATCATTCGGTCTGTGGATAATGTTTGCATTGTCTGGGTTTCCATTGTCTTTGACGGTTTTATTAAACGCATCAATTGTAATAATCATTATTTGAATATCGGAACTCGTTGCAAAACTTCTTACTTGCTCCAAGTTTGAGCTGTCGTAGATAAAATAATCATAAACTGCATTATTATAGAGTTTTTTGAAATGCTCCTGCGTAATATCTAATGATTTTTTGACACCTTCTTTAATTGCAACTGATGGAACTACAATAATAAACTTTGTAAAACCATATTGTTTATTTAATTCAAAAATAGAACGCAAATATACATAAGTCTTTCCTGTGCCAGTTTCCATTTCAACATCAAATTCGTATGGCTCTGTAACCTCTGTTGATTCAAGACCATTGCGAACTTGAATTTTTTTAAGATTATTTTGAATTTCATCTCTTGTCAATTCAAGAAAGTTTCCAACACCAAGATCATTATCTATTGTACCCATATTTGATAATCTTGAAAGCACCGTAAAATTTGCCTGTCTTGGTGTTTGACCTAAAAACAAGTCAACAACTGAATTTATTGCATCTCTTTGATATTCTAATTCTGAATCAAACTGTAATTTCATTCTTTAACCTCTTTTATGAACTTATCATAATTTTTATCTAAATATTGAATAACCCATGGTTGTAAAAAGTAACCAAAAGTTGTTCTCCCAATGCCAACCTGAGTGGCATTTCCGATTATATTGTAAGCTACTAATAAACCGGTATTAGCATCATTGATTTGAAAATATGCAGATCTATCACCTTTATACATTTCTGCAACAGTTTTCTTATTATCTGAGGATAATGCTAATAAATATTCAATATTTATCTGTCGTTTTTGGTATATTTTAAATTCTGATTTTATATATTGATATAAATCTTTTATTATAATTGTTAAAAAGTACCCTGTTGTTATAAGTAAACACAAAGATATTATTACTTTGTTTTTTGAAACCAAATCTAACAATGATAATTTAGCGAGAATTTTTGTTGGTGCTAAAGTTAAAAAAAGTGATACGAACAATATAGCACCATAAATGGTTGGATTTTTTAATAATGCTAAAAAATTTTCAAACTTCTTCATCTCTCACCTATACCGTTATAAAGTCCTTAATCCCTGCAACACGAAGTGTCTCTTTTATATTCGTTTTATTTGAATCTGTTGTGAATCCGTTGTCTTTGAAAACTGCAACAGGCTCAACTATATCGTTAGCATCTTTAATTTCAACTATTTTGTCTGCGATATCTTGCGTAATATCTTTATCCATACATACAAACATTGCACTGGCACCGATTGAATATAATGTCTTGCCTTTTACATTTATTTCTTCTATTGGATAGGTTAAATCAAGACCACACTTGAGCATAATCTCATAAACAACATCCAATTCAGAACGACCAACCTCGTAATTAAAAATGCTACCTTGAATTTC
Organism: Bacteroidales bacterium; assembly: GCA_017477025.1. Lineage (GTDB taxonomy): Bacteria > Bacteroidota > Bacteroidia > Bacteroidales > P3 > Scybalousia_A. The sequence continues at coordinate 10,263 of JAFUYA010000046.1, forward strand.
TGATTCAATGGTATCTGCATTACCGTTCCATTTTTTAATATTAGATGTATCAAGTTTAAATACCTTAAATCCAATATCAGGAACTTCTTTTTGGCTTTCACCTAATTTTAATTGTAAATTGCTTGATTCAATTTCTTCTTTAATTTTATCTCCGGCACGTCTGATACGTTCTTTACCAATTTCGCAAATGTTTTTATAGCCGGCTTTAAATGCTTCTGATTTTTCATTTGTTATTTCAGGTAATTGAACCATTATGAATTTACGATTTCCATTATCTTCTGCATTTAATTGCATAACTGCATGTGCTGTAGTTGCCGAGCCTGAGAAAAAATCTAAAATAATGTCATTACTTTGCGTGGTAGCGTTTAAAAAATATTTAATAAAATTAGATGTTTTTGGGAAAGAGAAAACTATACTCTCAAAAATAGTTTTTATTTCTTTTGTTCCATCTTGCGACATACCTATATCATCAGGGAATTTTGTGCTTAATGCCACTCTTCCAAAATTATCCCCATCTTTTTCCATATCTTTATCTTTAAAATATCTTGCTTGAGGTTTACTAATATTAAGAAAGTCATAGTCTCCGGGAAAAACAATTTCATTAGCATCATAGTATTTTTGGAAAGTATCTTTTGTAATTCTCCAAGTTCTATTAGGATCGCATGGATATTCATCACCATTTTTTGGATTAATCATTGTAAAATAACTATTAGGTCTTTCGCTTGCAGTTGTTTGTTTGGTCATATCATGTATTCTCCATGGTCTTCCCGGAAAATCTGGAGTTTCGTAATATTTTCTTGGTTTGCCTTCTACACTCGCCCTAAACATTGATGTTTTTGCATAGCATACAACCCATTCATAATCTTGAGAAACACCATAAGGGACATCAGATTTTGCCGTCCTCTTTCTCCATGGAAATTGAGCTACAAAATTATCTTCACCAAATATTTCATCACAAACAATTCTCAAATTTCTTACTTCATTATCATCTATTGAAATAAAAATAGCTCCTTCATTAGATAATAAATTTCTTGCAAGTCTTAATCTTGGATATATCATATTTAACCAATTTGTGTGATATCTGCCATCTGATTCCGAATTAGTTGAAATTTTATTACCTTCTTCATCAATTTGACCAGTTGTTTTTTTATAATTTTCTATATTATCTTTAAAATCATCTTTATATACAAAATCATTACCTGTGTTGTATGGAGGATCGATATAAATCATTTTGATTTTGTTATGATAGGATTTTTGCAATAATTTAAGAACTTCTAAATTATCACCTTCAATATAGAGATTTTCAGTAGTATTCCAATCTTTGCTTTCTTCTTTGCAAGGTCTTAAAGTTCCAGTTGAAGGGGTTTGAGCAAGTCTTAATGCGGCACTTTTACCGTTCCAAGTAAAATTATATCGCTCATCTCTTTTTTCAATATAATTTCCTAAAACATCTTGTAGCTTATCAAAATCAACTTTTCCCTCTGTAAATACATCAGGAAATATTGATTTCAATTTTTCAATATTATCTTCAACAATATTCATGCTTTCCCCATTTAAAACTGTTTCTTGCATTGATTCACCTCTATATTTTTGATTTTATATCATCTACTTCTTTTTTTAGTTTATCGATTTGAATATTTAATTCAACCTTTTCCTTAATAGAGCCGGCTTTTTTAACTTTTGATTTTAAAGCTGAAATCTCTACCTCTATCGATTTTATTTTATCATAACATGCCTTAATGTCAGAATTGGACATACCATCTGATTTTGAAATATCTTCTCCTTTTACTTTAGAGAAATTATAAACATTCAATTTGGATGTTATATCTTGGTACATTGCGTAATAATTGGAAGAATCAAGAATTGATATATTTAGTCCTGCAAATAACTTTTCACTATATTCATCAAGTGAATTTGTATCAATCCAATCCGTAAAAACAAAGTCATCAACAGTTACTTTTGAACTATCTGAAAGGTTTTTTCTCATATCTCCAACTGCAAGTTTTAATTTATCACCATCAATGAAAACTAATAATATCGGATAAGGAATTGCTCGCATTATAATTTCAGCAATTCTGTTTACTTTTGATATTTCATTTAATTGAACTTCTATAATTTCAATTTCTAAATAATCTCGTTTATCATCTTTATATGGCAATATATTTATGGTTTCAGGTTTTAGACAATATTTCCAAGTAACTTTTTTTATGTGGTCGTTTATTATCTTTTTATCAGATGAAGTCAGGTCGGCATTATCTAAAAAAGCCTTTTTAAATATTGTATTATTGACCTCACAGTTAGTTGGAATATTTAATTGATTATAAAATTGCTCCATTCTATTTACCTGATTACAAGAAAAGACACTAATTCAAAATCCTCTGATGTTGAACTGCTTTGTGTCTTATAGAAATTAGTACCACCACTTGAGAACAGACTGTTAATTCCTGCCTCTTCTTTTTTACCGACAATATTCTCAATGGCTGATTTTAATAACTTTGAATAAAAAGTCATATTTTTGCCATCGTCAGTTTCTTTATTGAACTGCAACGCTAAATCATTTAATACTTCGTGCTTACCGTTGCAAAGTTTTTTATAAAAATCTAATAATTTTTTAGATTGCATAAAACTATATTTTATTTCGCTGTCTTTGGAAATATGGATCATATAATATGGAGCAAGAACATTTTGTTCTTTTAATTTTGAATCCTTAACTTGTTTTAAAGTGAAAATAACGCCCGGCTTAAGTTCTTCTTTTATAGAATCATCCAAACTTACAACTGCGTACATGCCGGTCGGAGCATTGTCTAATTCTTCTCTATGTTCTTTCATATATTCCATTAAATCAATTTTGAAATCATTTAAAGTTAAATCAGTTATTGAAATATTGCCGGAGATGTCTTCCAAGTCCATTACTTTATCCTGCAAGTTTTTGAGTTGATTTCTTCTATACTCAAGATCGTTCATTTCTTTTTGATTTTCATCAATAACATTCTCTTCCCCGGTAGCTGAAACATCAAGCATAACCATTCTGTTTTGAACTCTTGCCTCAAGATTGATGTATTCATCTAATTCCATATGCGGCCAGAAATTAACAAGCTGAATAACATCATTTGGACTGCCGATTCTGTCAATACGACCAAATCTTTGGATAATACGCACAGGATTCCAATGGATGTCATAGTTAATTAAATAATCGCAGTCCTGCAAGTTTTGACCTTCTGAAATACAGTCTGTAGCGATTAATACATCAATTTCTTCTTTTATATCAGGATATATTTTTTCTCGCTTTTTAGAGAGCGGAGAGAAATTGGTTAGTACGGCATTTAAGTCCCCAAGTTTAACTTTCGGGAAGTTACTTTTATTATTGCCGGAGCCGACAACCATTGCTGTATATAAACCGAAGTCCTTATTAATCCATTCAGATAAATTTGAATATAAATAATTCGCAGTATCCGCAAATGCACTAAAAATTATTAGTTTTTTATTATCTTTATTAATTGGATTTGAGATTTTGTTTTTGATTAACTCTTTTAAATCAACTAATTTCCGATCTCTTTCAGGAGTGATTTTAGATGCTTCCTTTAATATCCATTCCAACTTCTCTTTATCAAGTAATAGGTCTTGTTTCCATCTGATTAAATCAATATCTTTGAATAAGATTTTAACATTCTTCCCGAACATAATATCTTCGTACTCGTTATCATCAAGATCAATGTCAGAGATGTTAATATCGGTATCATAATCAGATGCGTTGTTTTCTATACGATTTAAAGCCGTATTAATTGTGTTCAAAATATTCTGTACCGTAATTGTAAATGAATTAATTGAACTTTCTAATCTCTTTAAAATATTGACACGCATCAGGTTTACGAGTTGTTTTTCACGATCGGCTTGGGTGAACTTTGATTTTCCCTCCTTAACCTCAACGTCATATTTTGCAGAATATTCCGCTTTTTTATCAGGCATTAAATATTCAATTGGAGCATAAATTCCAAGATTTAATTTTTTAATTGTGGTGTTTACTTCCTGCATAGAAGGGAACTCTTCTATTGTATCGATTTTTGATTTTATATTGATAGGTTTTAATCTTTCAGGGAATTTACCGATATCATTAATGTCATAATATTTTTGTATATGTTTTCTTGAACGAGCAATTGTAACCGCATCAAGCAGTTTGAAATAATCCAAGTTTACACTATCTAAAAATTTTGCAGTTGTTCTTTCTTCATCAGGAAGTTTTGACCACACATTGAACGCCCTTTGAGCATTTCTTAAAATTGTTTCCACACTATTTAATCCGATATTATAAAAAGCAGAGTCTTTGGCTTCTGTTATAAAATTTATTTGATTTTTAATATCGTTCATTTTGTTGTTAACAGGGGTGGCTGATAACATCAAAACTTTTGTTTTAACCCCGGATTTTATGATATCGTTCATTAATCTTTGATAACGATTAATAGTATTTTTTCTTGGAGTATTGTTTCTGAAATTGTGCGATTCATCAATAACAACGAGGTCATAATTCGCCCAATTTATTGTTTCAAGATTTATCTCGCCTGAATACCCTTTATAACGACTTAAATCTGTGTGATTCAATACATCAAATCCAAACCTATCATCTGCAAGAATATTGCGTTTATCGTTCAAAGTATAAATCGACCAATTTTCTCTTAATTTTTTAGGTGCAAGAACTAAAACTCTGTCGTTTCTTAATTCATAGTATTTTATAATTGCAAGAGCGGTGAATGTTTTACCAAGACCAACACTATCTGCAATAATGCACCCATTGTGCCTTTCTATTTTTTCAATTGCACCGATAACACCATCTTGTTGGAATTTATAAAGCATATTCCAAATTGTTGTGTCTTTGAATCCTGTGCGAGTTTTTAAGATTTTATCTTCAGTTAATTCATCTAAATATTCATTAAAAACACTATAAAGAGTAATGAAATAAATAAATTCAGGTGTATTTTCTTTATATACGACTCTCATCTGTTCGAGGATCTGTTCTTTTACATCAATTACAAATTCAGGATTGTTCCAATATGTATTAAACATCTGCAAGAATGATTGAGTTTCTTCTTTCCCTGTCATACATACATTATTATCCATTCTGTTTGATGGTGTTACACCAAGACCATCCGTTGTAAAATCAACAGTTCCTGAAATTGATAAATTATCGGATTCTTTATTTTCAATATAAATCAGACGAGGTTGAGCAGGGTTAGGATATTTCAATGCTTTTATTTCGGCTCTATTTTTTAGCCATTCTGCACATTCTTTTGCAATGGTTGATTGATTAAGTTCGTTTCTTAATTTTATTTCAAACTCGTTTCCAAAAAGACTGTTTCCACTTGCTTTTTTAGAAATATAATATTGTCTTAAAAGCTCGTCATCTTGTTTTTTGAAGTTTTGTTCGGTAAACAAAAAACGAAGAGAATCGACTTTTAATAATTCTTTTTTTAATTCCTGAAAAGCATAAATTGTAAAATACGCAGAGATTATAGACAATTTTGACTGTTTATTAATGTGTTGCCTTAATTCATCTACTACTTTGCCATTATTCTTATTGTCCAGAAATTTTGTAACCATCTACACCCCTGCAAGTAAATTCTACCATGAACATGATAGTTTACCCATAAAATTTATCTGTTAGCAAACCAGTTGCAAAATAATGACAAGAGTGGATGTCCAAAGTCAAAGAAGAATATACAGCTTTCTTCTTGTTCCACATATTCAGGCTCATAATTATCAAGTTCTTCATCAAATTTTCGTTCAACTTTTGCAAAATGTTTTTTTATGAAATCCTGACTTTCTTTTTTGAAACGATTTTCAAAATCGCTTCTGCAACGGTCACTTGTTTCTTGATATTTTGGATCGTTATAAGCAATAAAATCTTCAACTGCTTTTTGTTGTTTTTGCAGGAGTATTTTATTGTGATTTACCATATCACGCAACATTTCTTCTCGTGCGGCATCAATTCTTAATGCTCTTGCGTGTCTTTCTTCCTTTGTCAAACCATCACATGGATCAGCAAATGGCTTTTCTGTATGTAATGTGCCATTTTTAAGTTCTTCTACAACATAATAAAGACCAACAACTTTCAGGCTAACAGATGCAGTTATTTCACAAAATTTTTGCTGATTAAAATATAGAGCTTCGTCTTTACCATCTAAATATTGACGATCCAAAAGAGAGTTAAACCATAATATTTGCTTAATTGATAATCTTTTTTCAGAAAGATAAGCAACATAAGATGCTAAATCAAACAAATATTCTTCCTCAATTTCAGGTAGCTCAATGTCCAATTCTTTCGCTCTTGCCCATAGTGCCTTAAATCCAAATCCTTTTCCGTTCATATTCCAATGAACAAAGCTGATTTCAGGTCTAACTTTAAGAAATGATTGAAATTCTTTTAACAAAAGTTTCTCTGATTCTTCAACTGAATGAGATTGAAAATATGTATCGATGCTAAAAACTTTTCTTGCATCCATATCTTTATTGTATATTGCGATACAAGATATTCGTGGAGCCGGAGATAAACCACTATAAAAGCCATCACTTGCGTAATGAATAAAATAGCAATCATCAAATTGTAAAAATTTTTCTAATCTGTCATCCATATTATTTACCTCATTAGTTTGAATTTTAAAGGCGGTGGGAGCAGAACTACTGCTCCCTATTTGAAAGTGAGTGATAAAATATTTAACTGCAAGCAATTATATTTGCACCTGAAGCAATTAAAAACGATTCTAATTCTGCATAGTCTTTTGAAGATTTTAATTCTTCAATATTATCGACTAATACACTTTTTACTTTTATATTATTGTCTTTCAGCTTTGAAACGATAGATTTAAGATTCATATCGTTTATATTAGCCATCAAAATATTTCTGTTAGCCAAGTCATTTATAGAATTAGCAATGTCTGCCCAATTGGGATCAGATAAATTTTCCATGCCGGCATTGTGCATAATGATAGATTTTATTTCATCTTCATTTGAATTATTTTGCGTGAATAAAACTACAACTTGATCGTCAATATTAGTGTTGTTAATAACTTCTGCTAATTTTTTGTCAGTTTCTTTAATTAATAAATTTTCCATAATTGTGTCCTTTCTTCTGCTTACATGTATATAATATGCTATGGGTATGTCAGATATGGACACTTTGAATTTTTTATTTTAAGAACTGTTGCAGGGACTCATCCAACAATTTTTTATAGGTATCCTTTAAAACTTGTGGCTCAAGTATTTCAACATCTTTCCCCCAACGGAATAAATGCCAACAAATTTCATATTTGCCGCCTGCCTCAAAAGTAACAGTTGTCGTTCCATCGGGATTGGCTTTAAGTTTCTGTGTCGGATGTAAATTATAGTTGTTTATAGCATCTTTAACATTTTTAGAGAATAAAAGTTTAACCTTAATCGGTTTTTCTTGAAACACACCGAAAGATTTTGCAAGATACTGTTTAAGGTTAAATTTTTCATCCCGATCAAAATATTCATCAATTATTTTTACATCTTTAATTTCATTAATATTATATGATCTGAAACCTTTTTTAGATTCGTTATAGCCAAGAAGATAAGTCTTTTCACCATAAATGATTCCATAAGGTTGGATTTTTAATTCAGCGACTTCCTTCTTTTGGTTTTCATAAGTAAACTGCAAATACTTTAATGATTTAATTGCTTCCGAAATAATATTAAAAGTGGTTAAATTTAATTTATATCTTGGGTATTGACGGATCGCATAACCTTCAGCTTCTAAAAGAGCCTCAACATCAGTTTTCACTGCTTTGGATTCATTTATTGCAAACATCTTCGCCATAATCTCTGACAATAAATCGCATCTGTTTGTATAGCTCATACTCTTTAGCATAGATTTACAATTTTCAAGTTCTGCAATTTCCTCTGCCGTAAATTTAACCATCTTTGTAAGAGGCTTTTTACTTAACCTCCATTTTTTCACAGGAGAGTATAAGTTTTCTACCTCTTCAACTGCAAAAACCTCTTCAATAATTCGTTTCATTCTTATTGCGGTACTGCGTGAAACGTCAAATTCATCTTGTATATCCTGAAGGGAAAGTCCCTGATAACTATCTTGCATAATTAAAGCAAGACGAAGAATATCTTTTATTCCATCACCTCTTGACATATTATCTCTCCTTAAATTACATCCAACCTGCAAAGTTGTTTATAAGCACAGAACTTACAAACTCCATTCATATCTTCAGGAATCGGATCAAATTTTAATTCCTTTATATTCTTGTATGTATCTTTTATTAAATTCTCAATACGAGTTATATCAGAGCCGTCAAGTTCCTTATAAACACTTCTTTCGTGTTCTTCTACATAAATTATTCCGACTTGAGAAACCATCTTGCCGGATAATTTTTCATAAGCATATTTATAGAATGATAATTGATTAAAGTATCCCTCTTTATAACCTCCGATTCCTATTTGTGATGCCGGCACAGGCGATCCTGTTTTATAATCGTATAGAGAATAAGTTCCGTCATCGTTTCTTTCTATGCGGTCAATTTTTCCTGTAATTAAATCACCATCAATTTCAACACCATAAAAACTTAATTCTATATCTTCAATTCTTGAAACAGGAATTTGTATAAAATGCGGATAATAACTCTCAAGAGCCTGTCTGCCTAATCTGTCAAACTTCTCTTTTTTTGCTTCCGATGTAAATCGAGTTGCATTTAAACCAGTTTCAAAATCTTTTAATATAGTTTTCAAATCAGGGTATGCACCTTTATCTTTTGCAGTTCTAACTGATTTTTCGAGTAATTCGTGAATCAATGTACCGAAGTTTGCGTTGTCCCAATCACCCTCTTCCATATCTATTTTCATTATTTTGGTATAGAAGAATTTTCTTGGACAGTCTAAATAATCATTCAAACGGCTCGGCGATAAAACAGTGTTGTTTACACGTTCTTTAATTTCGTTTATAAATCCCTGTTTGTTATCATAAACATCTCTTGAAATACTGCGAATAAACTCATTATTGAAATCTTCTTCGTGGTATTCAAATGTCTGACGATCAAAATCATACTCTGCAAAATTAGCGAGATATTTTGTGATTTGATTTGCGTGACCGTTATCCATATCGGCGAATGAAATCGTCAAATTGTGTTTTGCACGAGTTATTCCGACAAATAAAAGTTTTAGAAGTTCACTATCTTTTTTTGCTTTTGTCTCGTCTTTATCAAGCACCTCTTCAATAATTAATTTATACTCACCCGGCATCGTAAAATCTTCCCAACTTTTTGAGATTAAATTCGGAAGATAAACAAACTCAAACTCACGACCTTTTGATCCATGGTAAGTTGTTAATTGAATGGCATTTTGAATAATCGGATTTTTATCTGTAGTAATATCAATTTCGTTAATTAAACAGTCATCAAGATATTTTACAAAATCGATTAAGTTTGCAGTTCTGTTTAAGTTTCCAAATTCGGTCGCTTCGTCAATAAACTTTTTAATTCCCATCAGGTTTTCCATTTTATTTTTTTGCTCGTTATGGAATGCAACTAATATGCCTGTTCTGTTTAATACTTCAATAATAGTGTTCCTTAACGGATTTGATGCGGCATATTCTTTTAAATCCTCGTAAGTTTCTAAAAAGTTTTTGATTTTTTCTTCATCTTTCCAATCCGTAAGAACTCTCATTAATGAAATAAAATCGTTAGGAACATCTGTCCTGAAGAGTTGTTTTTCTTTTAGAATTTTGTTGTAATCTTCCAAGTCTATCTTAAATGGCTCTGATAATAACAAACCGAATAATTTATCATCAGCAAAAATATTATTTGTCATTGCCTTTAAATAGAAATAAATTAATATTGATGAACGGATTGCAAAGATGCTTCTGCCGTCATCTATTTGGATCGGAATGTTTTTGCCTTTGAGCATCTCTGCATACATTTGCAGTTCTGCTCTCTTTTTAGCAATAATTGAGATTTGCGATAAGTCTTTTTCACCTTTATCATTTGTCGGACAATTATCGGAATCAATAAGAGCCTTAATATCATCAACGATGTGGTTTATTTCTTGCAAAGATTCGCCAAAGTGCAACATCCTGACCTTTTTATCAAGCGGAATAATTTTGGGATTTTTTGCAGTTAGTTTTTTAGAAATGTGTTTGTCTTTGAATGTTTTGTTATTTTCTAATCTCTTTTCATCTTGTGAGATAACCGCATAACTAAAATCAAGAATTGATTGCGTTGAACGATTATTTTCCTGCAAGCAAATAACTTGTGTTTCAGGATATTTAATTAAAAAGTTTTCAATAGTGTCTATTCTTGCACCCTGAAAACCATAAATAATTTGGTCATCATCACCAACTACAAATATATTTTTTTCTTTATTGCCCTCTACAAGATTAAATATAATTGCGTTTTGGAGGTCGTTTGTATCTTGATATTCATCAACGAGGAAATAAGTGTATTTATTTGAAACATCACTTAAAAACTCCATATCTTTTTCAAATTCATCCAAAACAAACGTGATCATATCCGAAAAATCAATCAGGTTTTTATTTATCATTTTTTCGGAATAAGCCTCATAAAGAGCCCACAACTCTTTTGCTTTTTCAATATTCCCTTTTATTTTTTCTAATTCCTGATAGCGACCTTTGTTTCTTGTTTCACCACGTTGTTCTCTTTCGTATATTTCAGATTCTAATTCTTTTAATCTTGGGGTTAAAGTTGGGTTTGTCAAAATATACTCGTGGTACTGTTCTTTTGTAATTCGTTTTGTTTTTAATTTTTCAATGTGATTTATAAAATTCTTTGTGAAGTAATATCTGTCTGCTCTCGGTGCAACAAAGAACTGCAAAGGAACTTCATCAATGCACTCTTTCATAAGGGTAATTTTTTCGGTATCGTTTATAACTCTGACACCAACTGATAAATTGAACTGTGAGGGGTAGGTTTTGATTATATCGTTACAAAATGAGTGGTATGTATAAATATCAACTGAAGATGCAACAACGCCCATTTTTTTAATTAATCTTTGTCGCATTTCATTTGCCGCCGCATCCGAATAGGTTAAACAAAGAATCGATGACGGATCAATGCCGTCAGCCAACATTTTTTCAATACGATTAATTACTGTAAAAGTTTTTCCTGTTCCCGGCCCTGCAAGAAGCATAACTTGACCTTTTAGAATGTCAATTGCTTTCTGTTGCATTTCGTTAGGCTTTATAACCCCATCACTCATAATGCACCTTCTCTACTTTTTCATCACTTCTAATTAATGTCTTACCCTTTGACATGCTAATTATAAAACAAGTATATGTCAAAAATGGACACTCCGCTATTTAACATAATGTGTCCATATCTGACACAGCAATAACTTATAATAATTTATATTATGAAAGGAAGATTATAGTGACTAATAAAATAAAAAGCGATGAAGATTATAATAAAGCAAGAATCTATTATGAAAGAGCTATGCTCGAAAAAGAGCGTGGTGTTATCAGAAAAGAGATTTATCATTTGAATAATGCATTATCATTTATTACTGCATCTTTAAGTAAAGAACCAAATAATAAAACCTATATAACTGAACAAAAAATAATTCAGGCTTATATAGAACAATTAAGAGTATAATTCGTTATTAATATAGGAGACAAGTTTATGAAAAGATTTTTACTAACGTTATTCATTTTATTTTTAACTGCAAGTGTTGGTTTTTGTGCAACCAATTCTTACAATCAGTATGGACAAAAGACAGGATCGTATCGACAAAGCGGAACTACAATCAATCATTACAATCAGTACGGTCAAAAAACAGGAAGTTACAGACAAACTTCAAGTGGATATAATTCTTATAACCAATATGGTCAAAAAACGGGTAGTTACAGAACAAACGGTAATACCACAACGCAATATAATCAATATGGGCAGAAAGTTGGAACTTATAAAACAAATTCAAATGGAACAGTAACTTCTTATGATAAATACGGACAAAAAACAGGATCATTCAAAACGGACTCTTCCGGCAGAACTACACAATATAATAAGTATGGACAAAAAGTAGGGAGTTATAAATAATGCATATAAAAGACTGTTCAAAAAAAGATTTATATAACAGAATTAAGACTATAATATTTAAATTAGCAGAATCGGGTGATAAATTTAGCAATAAGTTTAGTGATATCTACGAAGAAAAAATTGACGAAATTTTAGTTTATTACTCCAGTGAAGACTCTATTATCTATGTTCCAAAAGGTGCAAGAAATGAGTTTAATTGGTTAGTTGATAATAGGGAAGATATTTTAGCAAGCATTCCTGAATATCTCTCTAATTCAAAACTACGACCAATAAAGATTGAGTGGTTAAAGAGGCATCATACCGAGATGAAAAAAGTTATTAAAGCTCTTGAGAAAATAATGGACTGTCTTTTTGAAGAACTAATAAATGATTATTAATATAATATTCGTCTGTAGATTATTGGGAATTATGATATTACCAACTATAATTTATTAAATTTAAAATCTAAATTAGTTATAAAAATTAAAAATTTCCTAACCGTAAAAGAGCAAACTATCTGCTAATGAGTAGCAAACCATGTGTCTGTTTACATATTGAACGTTAAGTATTTACTATAAGCGTTTTTGCAGAGTTCGAGGACTAACGAAACTTTTTCCATTGTTACATCAGTTTCGGCCGTTGTTTGTGCAATTTGTAAGCAAAGTTTATCAAGTTCTTTTTGAAAAATATTTCGTTTTTCCTCGTAAAATTCAGAATCAATATTTCCGTCGAGTTTATCAACATAAAGATTATGCAACCGCCCTTTTATTTTTTCGATTTGTTTTGTAATATTTTCGGTT